>NZ_SDPL01000107.1 GCF_004135055.1 Agromyces binzhouensis
GACGGCGATCCGGCTGCCGCGGAATCGGCGTCGGCCGTGGCATCCGCTGCGCCGACGGCGCCGCCTCCCGCACCGGCTGGGGGAGCGGCGGCCGGCGCTTCCGGCGGCGCCTCGGATGGCGTGGAGGGTGCAGGAGCGGGCGATGGCGGGGGAGCCGGATCCGACGAGACCGACCCGGTCGAGGCCGCGTCCGTGCTGCTCGAGATCCGGCAGGGATGCCTCGCCGGTCGCGACCTGGCGTGCGTGGCGTCGTACGCACAGCCCGGCGCGCCCATCGAGGCCGTCGACCTGGCCGCGATGGCGTCGGGTGAGCCGATCGTCCCGGGATCGGCGGACCTGTCCGCGATCTCGGTCACCGCCGACCTCGGTGACGCGGTCGTGCTCAGCGTGCCCGCGTTCGGCGAACGCGAACCGGCCTCGCTCCTGATGATGCGGAGCGAGGCCGGTTGGCGTCTGCGGGAGTGGTTCGGCTAGATCCCGAGGTCGCCCTCGAAGTCGCCCTCCTCGAGGCGTGCCTTGACCGCCGTGAGGAAGCGAGCCGCATCGGCACCATCGATGATCCGGTGGTCGTACGACAGCGCGAGGTAGACCATCGAGCGGATCGCGATCGCGTCGGAGCCGTCATCCGAGATCACGACCGGGCGCTTGACGACGACGCCGGTGCCGAGGATCGCGGTCTGCGGGAGGAACACGACCGGCGTGTCGAACAGCGCGCCGCGCGACCCGGTGTTGGTCAGCGTGAACGTGCCGCCGGCGAGCTCGTCGGGCTTGAGCTGGTTGTTGCGGGTGCGCTCGGCCAGGTCGGCGATCTGCCCGGCGAGTCCGGCGATGTCGAGCTCGCCCGCGTCGCGCACGACCGGCGTGAGCAGGCCGCGCTCGGTGTCGACCGCGATGCTCAGGTTCTCGCGCTCCGGGTAGACGATGGCGTCACCGTCGACCGTCGAGTTGATGATCGGGTAGGCGCGGAGCGCCTCGACCGCGGCGAGGGCGAAGAACGGCAGGAACGACAGCTTGGTGCCGGTCTTCTCCTGGAACGTGCCCTTCACGCGGTCGCGAAGGCGTGCCACGCGCGTGACGTCGACCTCGACGACCGAGGTGAGCTGTGCGGTCGACTGCATCGAGACGACCGCGCGCTCGGCGACGACCTTGCGCAGACGCGTCATCGGCTGGGTGGTGCCGCGCAGCGGGGAGGTCTCGAGCGGCTGGCGCTCGGCCTTGGCGGCCGGCGCCTCGGTGGCCGTGGCGGGGGAGCCCGCGGAGAGCACGTCCTGCTTGCGGATGCGACCGCCGACCCCCGTGCCCGTGACGGAGGCGAGGTCGACGCCCTGCTCGTTCGCGAGCTTGCGGACGATCGGGGTCACGTAGCCGGACGTGCCGGCGTGCGATCCGCCCTGCTGCGGAGCGGGCGCCTCCTGAGCCGGAGCCTGCTGCGCGGCCGGAGCCTGCTGCGCGGGTGCCGGAGCGGCCGGAGCCTCCTGAGCCGGAGCCTGCGGCTGAGCAGGCGCCTCCTGAGCCGGAGCCGGAGCGGCCGGAGCCTCCTGAGCCGGAGCCTGCGGCTGAGCAGGCGCCTCCTGAGCCGGGGCGGCCGGAGCCTCCTGTGCCGGTGCCGGAGCGGTCTGTGCCTGCTGCGGAGCGGGCGCCTCCTGCGGAGCGGGCGCCTCCTGCGCGGCCGGGGCCTGCTCAGCAGGAGCAGGGGCGGCCGGAGCCTCCTCTGCCGGGGCGGGCGCGGCCTCGGCCTGCGGTTCCTCGGCCGGCGCAGCATCTCCGCCCCCGGAGCCGTCGCCGATCGTGACGAGCGCGGTGCCGACCTCGACCGTCTCGTCCTCCTGGACGAGGATCGCCTCGATGACGCCCGCGACGGGCGATGGAATCTCGGTGTCGACCTTGTCGGTCGAAACCTCGAGCAGCGGCTCGTCGACCTCGACTCGATCTCCCACGTTCTTCAGCCAGCGGGTGACCGTGCCCTCGGTGACACTCTCGCCGAGTGCCGGGAGGCTGACGGATTCGCTCATTCGCTTGTCTCCTTCACAGCGTGTGACGCGTTCTAGCTTATTGCAGTCGTGTTTCCGCGCGACGGGATCAGAGCGCGTGGAGCGGCTTGCCCGCGAGCTTGAGGAACGCCTCGCCGAGCGCCTCGTTCTGGGTCGGGTGCGCGTGGATCAGCGGAGCGATGTCCTCGGGGTAGGCCTCCCAGTTCACCGCGAGCTGGGCCTCGCCGATCAGCTCGCCGACTCGGGCGCCGATCATGTGCACGCCGACCACGGGGCCGTCGTTCACGCGGACGACCTTGATGGATCCGCTCGTCTCGAGGATGTGGCTCTTGCCGTTGCCCGCCAGGTTGTACTCGTACGAGGACACCTGGTCGGCGCCGAACTTGTCGGCGGCGCGCGCCTCGGTGTAGCCGACCGAGGCGACCTCGGGCTCGCTGTAGGTCACCTTCGGGATGTTGACGTCCTCGACGATGATCGGGTTCAGGCCCGCGATCTCCTCGGCGACGAAGATGCCCTGCTGGAAGCCGCGGTGGGCGAGCTGGAGGCCGGGGACGATGTCGCCCACGGCGTAGACGCCGGGGACGCTCGTCTCGAGGCGCTCGTTCGTGATGACGAAGCCGCGGTCGACGGTGACACCCGCCTCTTCATACCCGAGGTTCTGGGTCACCGGGCCACGACCGACGGCGACGAGCAGGAGCTCGGCCTCGACCGTGTCGCCGTTCTCGAGGGTCACGACGACGCCGTCGTCGTGCTGGGTGACGCCCTGGAAGCGCACGCCGAGCTTGTAGTCGATGCCGCGCTTGCGGAAGGCGCGCTCGAGCTGCTTGGAGATCGACTCCTCCTCGTTCGGGACGAGGTGGGGGAGCGCCTCGATGATCGTGACCTCGGAGCCGAAGGAGCGCCAGACGCTCGCGAACTCGACGCCGATGACGCCGCCGCCGAGGATCGCGACCTTCTTGGGCACGAAGTCGAGCTCCAGCGCCTGCTCGCTCGTGATCACGCGGCCGGCGATCTCGAGGCCCGGCAGCGAGCGCGAGTACGAACCCGTGGCAAGGACGACGTTCTCGCCGGTGAGGCGGTCATCGCCGACGACGACGGTCTTCGCACCCTCGAGTCGGCCCTCGCCCTCGAACACGGTGATGCCGCGTGCCTTGATCAGCCCCTGGAGACCCTTGAACTTGCTCGCCACGATGCCCTCGCGGTATCGCGTCACGGCCGGGATGTCGATGCCCTCGAAGCTCGACCGGACGCCGAACTTCTCCGACTCGCGCGAGTTGTCGGCGACCTCTGCGGCGTGCAGGAGCGCCTTCGTCGGGATGCAACCCCGGTGCAGGCAGGTGCCGCCGAGCTTGTCCTTCTCGACGAGGGCCACGCTGAGGCCGAGCTGGACGGCGCGCAGCGCCGCTGCGTACCCTCCGCTGCCGCCTCCGAGGATGACGAGGTCAAAGTTCTGCTCGGACAAACGGAATCTCCCTTGCGCATCGGATCTGCGGCGCGAGTCACCCGGTTCGTGGCCGGGGAACGTCTGGGGCGAGGATCGCCCCAGACGACTGTACTACTTGGCGGCGGCCCGCTCGCCCAGCGCGATGAGCGTGCGCACGGCGGCTCCGGTGCCTCCGGCGCCGGTGAATCCCCAGGGCGCCGCGGTGTTGTACGACGGCCCGGCGATGTCGAGGTGCGCCCACGGGATCCGGGGTGCGTCCTCGCCGTCGCGTCGGCCGACGAACTGCTGCAGGAAGACGCCGGCGAGGAGCATGCCGGGCACGACGGTGCCGAGCTTGGTGTTGGCGAGGTCCGCGACGTCCGACTTCAGCAGCGGGAGCAGGTCCTCCGGCAGCGGCATCGGCCACGTCGGCTCGCCTGCGGCCTCGGCCGCGGCGCGCAGGTCTCCGACGAGCTCGTCCTCGCCCATCAGTCCCGTGATGCGGTTGCCGAGTGCCACCACCTGGGCGCCGGTGAGCGTCGCGACGTCGACGATGGCGTCCGGCTGCTCCTCGCTCGCGGCCGCGAGCGCGTCGGCCATCACGAGGCGCCCCTCCGCGTCGGTGTTCAGCACCTCGACGGTGGTGCCGCCCTTCATCCGGATCACGTCGTTCGGTCGAGCCGCGGTGCCCGACGGCATGTTCTCGGCGAGGCAGAGCCATCCGGTGACCCGCACGGGCACCTCGAGCTCGGCGAGCGCGACGATCGCGGAGAGCACGGCGGCGGCGCCGGCCATGTCGGACTTCATGCCGACCATCGAGGCGCCGGGCTTCAGCGACAGCCCGCCCGAGTCGAACGTGATGCCCTTGCCGACCAGGGCGAGATGAGCGGATGCCCCGGCCGGGGCGTACTCGAGGCGGACGAGCCGTGGCGGGCGCGAGGAGCCCCCGCCGACCGCGAGGATCCCGTTGAAGCCGCCCTCGGCGAGCGCGGCCTCGTCGTAGACCCGGACCTCGACGCCGGCCGATTCCGCGGCCTGCGACGCGAGGTCGGCGAGCGCGGTCGGCGGCAGGTCGTTCGGCGCGGTGTTCACGAGGTCCTTCGTCCGCGCCACCGCGGCGACCACGCTGCGGACGCGGTCGAGCCGGACGGCCGCGGCGTCGTGCTCGGTGTGCAGCGTCAACCGGTCGGGACCGGTCGGGCCCTCGCGGTACTCGGTGAAGGCGTAGGCGCCGAGTGCGGCGCCTTCGGCGAACGCCTCGGCGAGCGCGGCGTCGAGCCCGTCTCCGGCGAGGGAGACGGACGATGCGGTGGCGAGGGCGCGGAGCGCGGCGCCTCCCGCGTGACGCAGCGACGCGGCATCCGTCGTCTCGCCGACGCCGGTCGCCACCACGATGCCGTCGCCGTCGGGCGACGTCAGCTTCGTCACCTCGTCGAGTCCGCCCTTCGCGCCGAGCCGTGCGAGGGCGGCGCCGACCCACTCGAAACCGCCGCCGACGACCGGTACCGGGCCGTCGCCGGTGCGTCGGACGGGCAGGACGACGGCATCGGCGTCGGTCGTGGCGGCGGGGGATGCGATGAGCTCGATCGAGGGAACGGACATGGCTTCGATCGTAGGTCGTCGCCCGATCCTTGCCGCATCCGGTGTTCGCTCTCGGCATGGTCGCAGCGGTGCGCGCACGGCCGGAGGCGGTCGGGCCGTCGGTACCCTTGTCGTATGCGCGATCCCCGCTCCCTCTACGAGCTCAACGCCGACGTCGAGGTGCCCCTCGGCCTCCCGCTCGTCGCCGGTCTCACGGGGTTCGCCGACGCGGGATCGGCGGTCGCGCAGACGACCGCGTACCTCCTCACGAACCTCGACAGCGAGGTCGTGGCCACGTTCGACGCCGACGAGCTGCTGGACTACCGGGCCAGGAGGCCGGTGATCCTCTTCGAGAGCGACCACCTCACCGACTACCGGCCCCCGAGGCTCTCGCTCGACCTGGCCCGTGACGAGCTCGGCCAGCCATTCCTGCTCCTCACCGGCTTCGAGCCGGACTTCCAGTGGGAGCGCTTCGGTGCCGCGGTGCTCCAGCTGATCGAGCGGTTCGAGGTGGCGTCGACCACGTGGATCAACTCGATCCCCATGCCGGTGCCGCACACGAGGCCGATCGGCGTCACCGTGAGCGGGAACCGGACCGATCTCATCGAGGCGATGTCGGTGTGGCGGCCGACGACGCAGGTGCCGGCCAACGCGCTGCACCTCGTCGAGTACCGGCTGCAGACGCTGGGCCACCCGACGACGGGGTTCGTCTTGCTGGTGCCGCACTACCTGTCGGATGCGGAGTTCCCGTCGGCCGCGGTCACGGCACTCGAGGCGGTGAGCGCCTCGACGGGCCGCATCTTCCCCACGGACTCGCTCCGCGAGCAGGGCCGCGAGTTCACGGCACGGATCGACGAGCAGGTCGCCGAGAACGGCGAGCTCGCGAAGCTCGTGCACACGCTCGAGGAGCGCCACGACGACTACATGGAGGGCACCACCCTGCGGTCGCCCCTCACCGACGAGGACGGCGAGCTCCCGTCGGCCGACGAGATCGGCGCCGAGCTGGAGAAGTTCCTTGCCCGGCGACGCAACCGCGACGCCGAGGAGGGCTGAGGTCCCGCCCGCCGGCGGCCGCCCGGAGGGGCCTCCGGGGAATGCGGGCGTCCGTGCGGACGTTGGAACATGGTGCAGGTCGGAGTGCGCCCCGAAACCCCGCGCGGTCGCGGTCGGTCGACGCGTCTCGGCCTGTATAATGGGGGGAAGGACCCGTTCTGGTCCGCCGTGCGACTGCCGTCGCATCAGCCGCGGACTTGACATGGGTCCTCATCGTGTCCGAAATCACCCGGGTCGCGACGCAGTCAGACATCCCGGCAGGCCCGCCCAGGGGCCACGCGCCGCGCGACGGTGAGGAAGAGGTTCAGTACACATGGCAGCCAAGACCACCACGGCGACGACCGACGAGTCGGCCGAGGCGCCCCGCGCCACCGGTACGACCAAGCGGACGTCGACGTCGAAGTCGACGAAGGCACCGACCACCAAGGCCGCGGCGTCCAAGGGCGCCGCGTCCAAGACCCCCGCGGCCGAGGGCGAGTCCACCGGCAAGCGCGCCACGACCGCGTCGAAGAGCCCTCGCACGTCGACCGCCAAGGGCGGCAAGGCGAAGGGCGCCAAGGGCGCGGCGAAGGGCTCCGACGAGGACGAGCTCGACGAGGACGCAGCGGAGGTCGCCGTCGAGGACGCGACCGACGAGGCCGCGTCCGGCGAGGAGTCGACGGAGGAGGCCGGCGACGACGAGGAGGCCAAGCCCGCACCCGTCGAGCCCCACCCGACGGGCGCGATCGTGCTCCGGGCATCCGACGACGAGGACGAGATCCCCGTCTACTCGTCGACGATCACCGGCGCGACGGCCGACCCGGTCAAGGACTACCTGAAGCAGATCGGCAAGGTCGCGCTCCTGAACGCGGCCGAAGAGGTCGAGCTGGCCATGCGCATCGAGGCGGGGCTCTTCGCCGAGGAGAAGCTCTCGCACATGTCGGACGCCGAGAAGCGCTCGCAGCTCGGTCGCGAGCTGCAGTGGGTCGCCCGCGACGGCCAGCGCGCGAAGAGCCACCTGCTCGGCGCGAACCTGCGACTGGTCGTCTCGCTCGCCAAGCGCTACACCGGCCGCGGCATGCAGTTCCTCGACCTCATCCAGGAGGGCAACCTCGGCCTCATCCGCGCGGTCGAGAAGTTCGACTACACCAAGGGCTTCAAGTTCTCGACCTACGCGACGTGGTGGATCCGCCAGGCGATCACGCGCGCCATGGCCGACCAGGCCCGGACCATCCGCATCCCGGTGCACATGGTCGAGGTCATCAACAAGCTGGCTCGCGTCCAGCGCCAGATGCTGCAGGACCTCGGCCGCGAGCCCACGCCGGAAGAGCTGTCGAAGGAACTCGACATGACCCCGGAGAAGGTCATCGAGGTCCAGAAGTACGGCCGCGAGCCGATCTCGCTGCACACCCCGCTCGGCGAGGACGGCGACAGCGAGTTCGGCGACCTGATCGAGGACACCGAGGCGGTCGTCCCGGCCGATGCGGTCGGCTTCACCATGCTGCAGAAGCAGCTGGAGTCGCTGCTCGACTCCCTGAGCGAGCGCGAGGCCGGCGTCATCCGCATGCGCTTCGGCCTCGGCGACGGCATGCCGAAGACGCTCGACCAGATCGGCGACACCTTCGGCGTGACCCGTGAGCGCATCCGCCAGATCGAGTCGAAGACGATGGCGAAGCTGCGTCACCCGTCCCGGTCCCAGTCGCTGCGCGACTACCTCGAGTAGGCCGCCAGTGAAGTACGCGCCGGCGATCCTCGTCGGCCGGCTCACCAGGATCGCCGCCCGGCTGCGCAAGCCGGGCGGCGGTTCGGCGGTGCCCGGCCTCGTCGTCAATACGATCGCGCCCCGCTACCTCGGCACCACGCTCTCCGGATTCCCGCGCGGCCTCGTCGTCGTCACCGGGTCGAGCGGCAAGTCGACCACGACCAAGATGCTCGTGGCGATCCTGCGCGCGCACGGCGAGGCGGTCTTCACGAATCCCTCGACGGCGAACATCAGCCAGGGCCTCACCTCCGCCCTCCTGGAGCAGGCGGACTGGCGCGGGCACGTGCCCGGCGACGTCGCCGTGCTCGAGATGGACGAGGGCCACGGGGCCCGGGTGATGGAGGGCGTCGACGCTCAGGTCGTGACGCTGACGAACGTGATGGTCGACCAGATCGACCGGTTCCACGACTCGGAGATGGTCGCCGGCATGCTGGCGAAGATCGCGGCCCGCGCCGACGGCTGCGTCGTCGTGAACGCCGACGACGCCTACCTCGAGCGGATCGCCGGCGGGCTCCGCGACGGCGTCGCGGTCCGCCGCTTCGGCGTCTCGCCGACGGTCCTCGCCGCCGCACCGCGCGGACTCGGCCACACCGAGACCAGCGCCGAGCGGCTC
>NZ_SDPL01000108.1 GCF_004135055.1 Agromyces binzhouensis
GACCCCTGCGCGAGCCCGTCCGCACGCGCGGCGATCCGGCGCCTGACGCCGACCTCCGTCGTCGCGCGCCACGCGCGTCACCGCGCGGATGGCGACGGTCGCGTCCGGGTCAGCGGCCGGTCGACTCGCGCACGACGAGTTCGGGTTGGAACTGCACCTGCTCGGGCGCGAAGTCGGACCCGTCGCGTGCCTCACGGAGCAGGAGGTCGACCGCGGTGTAGCCGATGAGCCACGCGGGCTGCCTGATCGACGACAGCGGCACGACGGACGCCTGCGCGAAGTCGATGTCGTCGTAGCCGATGAGCGCGATGTCGCCCGGAACGCGCAGGTCGCCGAGCATGATGAGCGCCTGCAGCACGCCGACGGCGAGCAGGTCGTTCGCGCAGAAGATCGCGTCGGGCCGGTGCTCGGGCGCACGGTCGCGGATCGCCTCGCCCGCTGCGCGGCCCTCGAGCACGGTCGTGCCCGAGGTCTCGACGACCTCGAGCGTCACGCCGGGTGTCTCTGCAGCGGCGCGGCGCGCGCCCTCGAGGCGGTCGGCGACCTGGCGGATCGACGAGGGCCCGCCGACGAACGCGATGCGGCGGCGGCCGGACTCGACGAGGTGCCGCACGGCCATCGCCCCGCCCACGACGTCGTCGACCGCGACCGACGAGAAGCTCCGGTCGGGCGCCTCCCGGTCGACGAGCACGACGGGCACCCCGCGCGAGCGCGCGCGTTCGAGGCGCGGCAGGTCGTCGGAGCGGGGCGAGATCAGCACGCCGTGCACGCGCTGCTCCTCGAAGAGGTCGAGGTAGGCGCGCTCGCGGTCGGGGTTGTCGTCGCTGTTGCCGAGGAGGATGGTCATCCCGTCCTCGGCCGCGCGGTCCTCCGCGCCGCGCGCGACGTCGGTGAAGAAGGGGTTGCGCACGTCGAGCACGACGAGGCCGATCGAGCGGCTTCGCCCCGCGCGCAACTGGCGGGCGGCGTCGTTTCGGACGAAGCCGAGCTCGTCGATCGCCGCGAGCACGCGCGCGACGGTGTCGGGCGCGACCTTCTCGGGCCGGTTGAGCACGTTCGAGACGGTGCCGACCGAGACGGATGCCGCTGCCGCGACCTCGCGCACGCTGACTGCCATCGGACTCCCCTCCGCGTCGGAGTCTACGAGGCGTGCGCGGAAGTCATGCGGGCAAGCGCATTCCACTTGCGCGCTCCGTGAAGGTGATCTATCTTTGAAACGATTCACGATGAACGGAGGGCTCGACGATGAGCACTGGCACCGCGCAGCGGGTCTGCTTCCAGCTGCAGGTCGACCCCGCTCGCCTCGACGAGTACCGAGAACGCCACGCCGCGGTCTGGCCCGACATGCTCCGGGCCATCGAGGCATCCGGTCGACGCAACTACTCGCTCTTCCTCCGCGAGGACGGCCTCCTCATCGGCTACTACGAGGTCGATGACGACGACGCGGCCCAGGCCGCCCTCGCGGACGACCCGCGCACCGCGCCGTGGGAGGCCGAGATGGCCGAGTTCTTCGTCGCGCTCGACGGGGCACGCCCCGACCAGGGCGCCCCCCGACTTCCCGAGGTGTTCCACCTCGAAGACCAGCTCGCCGCGCTCGACCGCGACGCGGCATCCGTCACCACCCGCAGAGAAAGCAGCGACTCGTGAGCACCATTCCGCAGACCGTCCTCGACCAGCTGGAGCTCCAGGCGATCGAACTGCCGAGCTGGGCGTTCGGCAACTCGGGCACCCGCTTCAAGGTGTTCGGCACCCCGGGCACGCCCCGCGACCCCTACGAGAAGATCGCGGATGCCGCGCAGGTCAACTCCTACACGAAGCTCGCTCCGACCGTGGCCCTGCACATCCCGTGGGACAAGGTCGACGACTACGACGACCTGCGCGCCCACGCGGAGGGCCTCGGCGTCTCGCTCGGCACGATCAACTCGAACACGTTCCAGGACGACGACTACAAGTTCGGCGCCCTCACCCACGAGGACGCCGCCGTCCGGCAGAAGGCGATCGACCACCACCTCGAGTGCATCGACATCATGCACGCCACCGGCAGCCGCGACCTCAAGATCTGGCTCGCCGAGGGCTCGAACTACCCGGGCCAGGCCGACCTCCGCGGCCGCCAGGACCGCCTGCAGGAGTCCCTCCGGACGATCTACGACCGCCTCGGCGACGAGCAGCGGCTCGTGCTCGAGTACAAGTTCTTCGAGCCGGCGTTCTACCACACCGACGTTCCGGACTGGGGCACCAGCTACGCCCAGGTCGCGGCGCTCGGCGACAAGGCGATGGTGTGCCTCGACACGGGCCACCATGCGCCCGGCACGAACATCGAGTTCATCGTCATGCAGTTGCTGCGCCTCGGGAAGCTCGGCTCGTTCGACTTCAACAGCCGCTTCTACGCCGACGACGACCTCATCGTCGGCGCGGCCGACCCGTTCCAGCTGTTCCGCATCGTCTACGAGGTCGCCCGCGGCGGCGGCCTCAACCACCCGGATGTGGCCTTCATGCTCGACCAGTGCCACAACGTCGAGGACAAGATCCCCGGCCAGATCCGCTCGGTGCTGAACGTCCAGGAGATGACCGCCCGCGCCCTGCTCGTCGACACCGACGCGCTGCGAGCCGCGCAGGTCTCGGGCGACGTGCTCGAGGCGAACCGCATCTTCATGGACGCCTTCTACACCGACGTGCGGCCCGCCCTCGCGGAATGGCGCGAGTCGCGCGGCCTGGCGGCCGACCCGATGGCCGCGTTCGCCGAGTCCGGCTACCTCGCGAAGATCGCCGAGGAGCGCGTCGGCGGCGTGCAGGCCGGCTGGGGCGCCTGACCCCGCCCCCGAGACGGTCGCGGATGCCGGGTGATGCCCCGGCCCCGGCATCCGCGAACCACCCCCGACCACCAGCGCACCCGAGAGGACGACGCGATCATGACCACGCCGTACGATTCCGCGGACGGACTCGTTCGCGTCTACCCCGCAGACGCCCCGGGCGCCGGCACGACGCCCGCCCTCGTCTGGGCGCACGGCGGCGGATTCGTCGCGGGCGACCTCGACATGCCCGAGGCCGACTGGGTCGCGCGCGCGTTCGCCGCACGCGGTGTCACGGTCGTCTCGATCGACTATCTGCTCGCGGGCGGCGGATGCCGCTATCCCGACCCGTCCGACGACGTGCTCGCCGCGTGGCGCTGGACCTCCGCCCACGCCGCGCACCTCGGCATCGACGCCGCGCGCATCGTGGCCGGCGGCGCGAGCGCAGGGGGCAACCTCACGGCGGGCGCCGTGCTCCGGGCGCTCGACGGCGCCGCACCGGTCCCGGCGGGCGTCTTCCTCGCCTACCCGACGCTCCTCGCCGTGCAGCCGGCACCGGATGCCGCGCTCCGGGCGATGCTCGACCAGAACCCAGCCGCCGACCGCTTCGGGCCCGCACGCGTGCGCGCCATGTACGAGGACTACCTCGGCGGGCCCGTCGAGGACGCACCGCTCCCCGCCGTGCCGGGCCGCGCCATGCCGCACGACGTCACGGGCTTCCCGCCCGTGCTGATGGTCAACGGCGAGGCGGACGAGCTCCGCGTCTCGGGCGAGGCCTTCGCGGCCACGCTCGTCGCCGCCGGCGTGCCCGTCATGCTCGTCACGGAGCCCGGCACCGAGCACGGTCACCTCAACCGGCCCGACGAGCCCGCGGCATCCGCCACCGTCGACCGTGCCGTCGGCTGGATCGGCGACCTGTCCGCGACGCGCGCGCGAACGGCGGCAGCGACCGTCGCCCCCGACCACCCCTGACCACCGCATCCCATCGAAGGAATCCCCTCATGACGAACCCGGCAGCTGCCGACCTCATCGCGCGGTCGAACCGCCTCGGCGCCGACCCGAAGAACACGAACTACGCCGGCGGCAACACCTCCGCCAAGGGCACCGACACCGACCCGGTCACGGGCGAGCCCGTCGAGCTGCTGTGGGTCAAGGGATCCGGCGGCGACCTCGGCACGCTGGAGGAGCGGGGTCTCGCGGTCCTCCGCCTCGATCGCATGCGCGCGCTCGTGGACACCTACCCGGGCGTCGACCGCGAGGACGAGATGGTCGCCGCGTTCGACTACTGCCTGCACGGCAAGGGCGGCGCGGCCCCGTCGATCGACACCGCGATGCACGGCCTCGTCGACGCCGCGCACGTCGACCACCTGCACCCCGACGCGGGCATCGCGATCGCGACCGCGGCCGACGGCGAGGAGCTCACCGCGAAGGCGTTCGGCGACAAGGTCGTCTGGGTGCCGTGGCGTCGCCCGGGCTTCCAGCTGGGCCTCGACATCGCCGAGATCAAGACGCAGAACCCGCAGGCGGTCGGCTGCATCCTCGGCGGCCACGGCATCACCGCGTGGGGCGACACATCGGAGGAGTCCGAGGCCAACTCGCTGTGGATCATCGACACCGCCGCGGCGTACATCGCCGAGCACGGCGCGGAGGCGCCGTTCGGCGGCGTCCGAAGCGGGTTCGAGGCGCTCCCCGAGGCCGAGCGGCACGCGCGTGCCGCCGCGCTCGCGCCCACGATCCGCGGCCTCGCCTCGACCGACAGGCCGATGGTCGGCCACTACACCGACTCCGACGTCGTGCTCGACTTCCTCGCCGCCGAGCGGGCGCCCGAGCTCGCCGCCCTCGGCACGAGCTGCCCCGACCACTTCCTGCGCACCAAGGTCAAGCCGATGATCCTCGACCTGCCCGCCACGGCGAGCGTCGAGGAGCAGCTCGCCCGCCTGCGGGAGCTGCACGCCGAGTACCGCGACGACTACCGGGCGTACTACGACGCGCACGCGACCGAGGACTCCCCCGCGATCCGCGGCGCCGACCCGCTCATCGTGCTCGTGCCGGGCGTCGGCATGTTCAGCTACGGCGCGAACAAGCAGACCGCGCGCGTGGCCGGCGAGTTCTACGTCAACGCGATCAACGTCATGCGCGGCGCCGAGGCGCTCTCGACCTACACCCCGATCTCCGACGCCGAGAAGTTCCGGATCGAGTACTGGGCGCTGGAGGAGGCCAAGCTCCAGCGGATGCCCAAGCCCAAGACCCACCAGGGCCGGATCGCGTTCGTGACCGGCGCAGCCTCCGGCATCGGCAAGGCCATCGCGACCCGGCTCGCGGCCGAGGGCGCGTGCGTCGTGGTCGCCGACCTCGACCTCGGGAAGGCGCAGTCCGCCGCGGCCGAGCTCGGCGGCACCGACGTCGCGATCGGCGTCGCCGCGAACGTCGCCGACGCCGAGGGCGTGCAGGCTGCGATCGACGCGACCGTGCTCGCGTTCGGCGGCATCGACCTCGTCGTGAACAACGCGGGCCTCTCGCTCTCCAAGCCGCTGCTCGAGACCACCGAGCAGGATTGGGACCTGCAGCACGACGTGATGGCGAAGGGCTCCTTCCTCGTGTCGAAGGCCGCCGCGAAGGCGCTCGTCGAACAGCAGATGGGCGGCGACGTCATCTACATCTCCTCGAAGAACTCGGTGTTCGCCGGCCCGAACAACATCGCGTACTCGGCGACCAAGGCCGACCAGGCCCACCAGGTGCGACTGCTCGCGGTCGAGCTCGGCGAGCACGGCGTGCGCGTCAACGGCATCAACCCCGACGGCGTCGTGCGCGGCTCCGGGATCTTCGCCGCGGGCTGGGGCGCGAACCGCGCCGCGACCTACGGCGTCGAGGAGAAGGATCTCGGCAAGTTCTACGCGCAGCGCACCATCCTGAAGCGCGAGGTCGTCCCCGAGAACGTCGCCGACGCGGTCTACGTGCTGACCGGCCCCGAGCTCAGCCGCACCACGGGCCTGCACATCCCGGTCGACTCCGGCGTCGCCGCGGCCTTCCTCCGATGAGCAAGCGCGGGGGCGCCGTCGCCGCGGTCGACCTCGGCGCGACGAGCGGGCGGGTCATCGTCGGGCGCGTCGACCAGTCCGCCGGTCGGCTCGAGCTCGACCAGGTCGCCCGGTTCCCCAACCGCCCGGTGCGCATGGCGTCGGGCCTGCACTGGGACCTCACGGGCCTGTACCGCGACCTGGCGAGCGGCCTCGCCGACGCGTTCCGTCGCGAGCCCTCGGTCGCCTCCATCGGGGTCGACTCGTGGGCGGTCGACTACGGCCTGCTCCGCGGCGGGCGCCTGCTCGGCGAGCCGTTCCACTACCGGGACGCCCGGAACGACGCGGCGGTCGAGTCCGTGCACGCGACCGTGCCGTTCGCCGAGCTGTACCGGAGGAACGGCCTGCAGTTCCTGCCGTTCAACACCGTGTACCAGCTCGCTGCCGAACGGGCGGGCGGATGGCTCGACCTCGCCGACTCGCTCCTGCTGGTGCCCGACCTCATCGGGTTCGAGCTCACGGGCACCCGCGTCGCCGAGCGCACGAACGCCTCCACGACCGGGCTCGTCGAGGTCGCGACGGGTGAGTGGGACGACGAGCTCATCGCGCAGCTCGGGCTCCCGGCATCCGTGTTCGCACCCCTCGTCGACCCGGGGACCCCGCTCGGAGCGCTCCGCGCCGACGTCGCGGCGGACCTGGGCGCGCCTGCGGGCATCGAGGTGGTCGCCGTGGGATCGCACGACACCGCGTCGGCGGTCGTCGCGGTGCCGATGCGGGCCGAGTCGGCGGCCTACATCTCGTGCGGCACGTGGGGGCTCGTCGGCGTCGAGCTCGAACACCCCGTGACGACGGATGCCGCGCGCGAGGCGAACTTCACGAACGAGGGCGGCGTCGACGGGCGCGTGCGGTTCCTGCACAACGTCATGGGACTCTGGCTGCTGTCGGAGTCGGTGCGATGGTGGGAGCGCGACGGCGAACGGGTCGAGCTTCCGGGGCTGCTCGCGGCCGCGGCATCCGTCACCGGCGAGGTCGCGGTGTTCGACGCGAACGACCCGCGATTCCTCGCTCCCGGGGACCTGCCCGGACGCATCGCCGAGTGGTGCGTCGAGCACGACGTGCCCGTGCCGCAGAGCCGCGCGGAGTTCGCCCGCTCCATCGTCGAGAGCCTCGCGGAGGCCTTCGCGGACGCCGTGCGGACCGCCTCCGTCCTGTCGGGCGTCGACATCGCGACGATCCACGTCGTCGGGGGCGGCGCGCTCAACGAGCTGCTCTGCCAGCGCACGGCCGACCGCGCCGGGATCCCGGTGCTCGCAGGGCCGGTCGAGGCGACCGCGATCGGCAACGTGCTCGTCCAGGCGCGTGCGCAGGGCTTCGCAGCCGGCGACCTCGAGTCCCTCCGAGCGCTCGTCGCGCAGGCGTTCGCGCCCCGCCGACACGAGCCCGCGGCGCGCTGAGGACGGCCGGGCGGAGTCAGTGACCGTGGGCGAGCTGCTGCAGGCCGACGACGGCGAGGCCCAGCAGCGCGAGCATGCCGAGCCCGATGAGCTGTTCCCACCAGGTCAGGCGGGTCCGGCGCACCGCGACGTAGCCGATGAGCGCGAGCGTGACGATGTAGACGATCGACGCCGCCGTGAGCGCGCCCTGGAGCTCGAACACTCCGAGCACGGCGAGGACCAGCAGGATCAGCGGGATGGACGCCGACCCCAGCGCGGACCCGGCGACGCGGCCCATCCGCGCGAGTTCCCGTCCACGCGGGAAGTCGGCGTGCACGACCAGGTGGGAGACGACGTCGGCGACGAAGCCCGCAGCGGTGATCGCGACGATGCCGACCAGCAGCGTCAGGGTCGCTCGTCCGGCGGAGATGTGGTCGGCGTTCTCGTGCTGCACGAGCACGATCGCGAGGCCGGTGAAGGTCGCGTAGACCCGCTCCTTGAGCGCCTCGGCCATCTCCTCGATCGGCGGGTCGTCGGGCCCGCGGCGTCGACGCCGCAGGCCTCGCGGCGCGGCCCGGTCGGTGGTCCCCGCGGGATCCGGCTCGTCCATGCCGGCCATCGTAGCGACCGTGCGGTGCTCGTCGCGCGCACCGTGCGCGCCCGGGACGAGCCGTTGCCGTGAACGACGCCGACGCTGGAAGGATCGAGGCATGACCGACCACGCGAACCTCCTCGTCACCGTGCCCGGCGCGACCCTCCGCCGCGCGCTCGAGCGGACTCCCGGCGGCGTGCCCGACGGCGTCGACCTGGTCGAGTGGGACATGGCCGGTCCGCCGCCGCCGGAGGCGTCCGGCCGCCGGATCGGCATCGCGGTCCCGCCCTACATGGGCGCCTCGGCGCGACTCGGCGTGCTCGACGGGCTCGACGTCGGGCTCGTGCAGTCCCAGTCGATCGGGTACGACGACGTGCCCGACGCGCTGCCGGCCGGACACGTGTTCGCGAACGCGGCATCCGTGCACGAGACCTCGACGGCCGAGCTCGCGGTCGGGCTCGCGATCGCGGCGCAGCGCGGCATCCCCGACTTCGTGCGCGCGGCCGACGAGGGCCGCTGGGCGCCCGCCCGGCAC
>NZ_SDPL01000109.1 GCF_004135055.1 Agromyces binzhouensis
CGTCGCCCCGCGCGAACGCGTGTAGCCGCGCCGCGGCACCGGTCGGTCGCGACGCGCCGGAGTCGGGGCGCCCTCCCAGCGACCAGTGGGTGGGCACGGGTATCGTCGGCCCGATGAGGACGACCGCTCGTGCGTGGGTCGCCGCGGTCGCGGCGGCCGCCGCACTGCTGCTGGCCGGGTGCGTGCCGACCACCGGGATCGAGCGCGATCCGACCTCCGCCGATCGGCGCATCCCCTCGACCGATCGGTTCGATCCCGGGTACATCGTGAGCGACGACGCGTTCTACGACTCGACGGCGATGAGCGTGCGCGACATCCAGGTCTTCCTCGAGTCGCGCGACTGCCGGCCCGTCGACGCCGTGCCGTGCCTCAGCGACTACACCGAGGACGTGGAGGCCGTCCCGGCGGCCGGGCCACGGCACTGCGCCGCCGTCCCGGGCGGCGAGGCCGTCCCCGCGAGCCGCATCGTCAGCGAGGTCGCCGCGGCCTGCGGCGTGAGCCCGCAGACCCTCCTCGTGCTGCTGCAGAAGGAGCAGTCCCTGCTCACGAGGCCGAGCGCTCGCGGCTACGAGCGCGCCACGGGATACGGCTGCCCGGACACGGCCGACTGCGACGCCCGGTACTTCGGGTTCTTCAACCAGGTGTACCGGGCCGCGTGGCAGTTCCGGCAGTACACGGCCGAGCCCGTCCGGAAGTTCCACGTCGGCACGGTCGACGTCGGCTTCCACCCGGACGCGGCCTGCGGTGCGTCGACCGTGCGCATCCGCAACCAGGCGACCGCGAACCTCTACAACTACACGCCCTACCAGCCGAACGACGCCGTCCTCGCCGACCCGTCGACCGGGGACGACTGCTCGGCCTACGGCAACCTGAACTTCTGGCGCATCTGGAACCGGTGGTTCGGCGACCCGCACGACGAACGCCTCCCGGCGTACTTCCCGCCGTGCTCTCGCCTCGTCGGCGGCTACCCCTGCCCGGCACCCGCTCCGCCCGGCACGGCGCTCGCGCCGACCCAGTCGCTTCCCTGATCCGCTCCGCGTCGCGCCCTAGACGCCGCGGACGAGCGTCGTCGGCTCGTGCCGGACGGGGAAGGCGACGGATGCCGCGATGAAGCACTTCTCGGACGCCTCGTGGTGCAGCGACTCGGCGAGCTCGCGCATCGACGCGTCGGCGACCGTGACGCGCGGGCGCAGGACCGCGACCTCGAGCCGCCCTCCGCCGCGCCCGTCCTCGCGCATCGTCGCGGTCGCGGCATCCTCGTAGCCGACCACGACGACGCCGTGGTTCACGGCGACGTGCAGGTAGGAGAGCATGTGGCATTCGCTGAGCGCGGCGAGCACGAGCTCCTCCGGATTCCAGCGATCACGGTCGCCGTGGAAGGCGCGGTCGCTCGATCCGGCGATCTCGTGCAGCTTGCCTGCCGCCCGCACGGCGTGCCGGCGGCCGTACGACCGGTACGACGAGGTGCCCTCGCCGCGGTCGCCCTGCCACTCGAGTTCGATCGCGTAGTGGTGCTCGCCGAGCATGTCGATCCCTCCCGTGACGCGGTGCGGGCCTCGCCCGCCGCCGTCCATCCTGCACCCGGCCGCCGACGTCGCGCACCGGCCCCGGGGTTAAGCTGGTCCGATCATGACTGACACCTGGATCCCCGTCGAATCCGTGCCCGCCGAGTCGGCCGAATCGGTCACCGTGCCGCAGGAGCGACGGATCGTCACCGCCGTCCCCGGTCCCCGCTCGCAGGAGCTCCAGGCGCGCCGCAACGCCGTCGTGTCGGCGGGCGTGTCGAGCGTCCTCCCCGTGTACATCGAACGTGCCCACGGCGCGGTCCTCGAGGACGTCGACGGCAATCGCTTCCTCGACTTCGGCGCCGGCATCGGCGTGACGACGGCCGGCCACACGCCCGCACGGGTCGTCGAGGCCGCCGCCGCGCAGTCGCGCGACGTGCTGCACACGCTGTTCACCATCACGCCCTACGAGGAGTACGTGCGCGTCGCCGAGCTGCTCGCCGCGCACACGCCGGGCGACTTCGCGAAGAAGTCCGTGCTCGTGAACTCGGGCGCCGAGGCGGTCGAGAACGGCGTGAAGATCGCCCGCAAGCACACCGGCCGCCGCGCCGTCGCGGTGCTCGACCACGCCTACCACGGGCGCACGAACCTCACGATGGCGATGAACTACAAGGCCATGCCGTACGCGACCGGGTTCGGCCCGCTCGCCGGCGACGTCTACCACGCGCCGAGCTCGTACCCGTACCGCGACGGCCTCAGCGGCGAGGAGGCCGCGGCCCGCACGATCGGCTACCTCGACAAGGTCATCGGCGCATCCGACCTCGCCTGCCTCGTCGTCGAGCCGATCCAGGGCGAGGGCGGCTTCATGGTCTACGCCGACGGCTACCTGCCCGCGCTGCAGGAGTGGTGCACCGCGAACGGCGTCGTCATGATCGCCGACGAGATCCAGTCGGGGATGGCGCGGACCGGCGCGTACTACGCATCGGAGCACTTCGGCTGGACGCCCGACCTCGTGCTCACGGCGAAGGGCATCGCCGCGGGGTTCCCGCTCGCCGCCGTCACCGGCCGCGCCGAGATCATGGACGCCTCGCACCCCGGCGGCCTCGGCGGGACCTTCGGCGGCAACCCCGTCGCGTGCGCGGCGGCCGTGGCCGTGTTCGAGACCATCGAGGAGGAGCACCTCCTCGCCGAGGCCCGGCGCATCGAGGCCACGCTCACGGCGGGGCTCGAGCGGCTGCGCGCGAAGTACGACGTGATCGGCGACATCCGCGGACGCGGCGCGATGATCGCGATCGAACTCGTCGAGTCCGGCACCGCCGAGACGACCAAGGCCCCGAACGCGGCCGCCGTCTCCGCCATCGTCGCCCACGCCGCACAGCAGGGCGTGCTGTTCCTGAGCGCGGGCACCTGGGGCAACGTGCTCCGGTTCCTGCCGAGCCTGCGGATGACCGACGAGCTCATCGAGGACGCCCTCGGCGTGCTCGACGACGCGTTCGCGACCCTCGCCTGAGCCGTGGGCGAGACCTTCACGGCCTCGGCCGCAGCCCAGCTCGCCGTCGTCGAGCGCGGCGGCTTCATCGAGTCGCGCCACGTCGGCTCCGCCGTCGTCCTCGCACCGGAGGGCGAGGTGGTGCGCGAACTCGGCCACACCAGCGCTCCGGTGCTCCCCCGCTCCAGCATGAAGCCGTTCCAGGCGCTCGCCGTGATGACCTCGGGGGTCACGCTCCGCGGCGAGGACGCCGCGATCGCGACCGCGAGCCACAGCGGCACGCCCGGGCACGTCGCACTCGTGCGCGGGCTGCTCGCACGCGCAGGGCTGCCCGCGTCGGCGCTGCGCTGCCCTGCCGAGTTCCCGACCGACCGCGCGTCCCGCGACGAGCTCGTGCGGGCCGGCACGAGACCCGAGCCGATCACCATGAACTGCTCGGGGAAGCATGCCGCGATGCTCCTCGCCTGCCACGCGAACGGCTGGGCGATCGGAGACTACCTCGACCTCGACCATCCGCTGCAGAAGCGCATCCTCGACGTGTTCGAGCGCCTCACCGGCGAGCGGCCGTCGGCGACCGTGATCGACGGCTGCGGCGCTCCGGTGCATGCCGTCGGACTCACGGCGCTCGCGCGCGGCATCCAGAAGATCGCGTCGTCGTCGACGTCGTCGCCCTTCGCGCTGTTCCGCGAGGGGGCGGCGCTGGCCGAGGGCGTGCGCGCGAACGGATGGGCGATCGCCGGCCCCGGGCGACCGGACTCGGTCGCGATCGACCGCCTGGGCGTCTTCTCCAAGTTCGGAGCCGAGGGCGTCCAGGTCATGACCGCCGCCGACGGCACCACCGTCGCGCTCAAGATGCTCGACGGCTCCCCGCGCGCATCCGTCGTCGTCGCGGCACGGCTCCTCGTCGGAGCCGGCGCGCTCGAGGCATCCGCCGTCGATGCGCTCGAGCCGGAGCTCGGTCTCGACGTGCTCGGCGGCGGGCGCGTCGTCGGCCGCATCCGCGCCACGGTCTAGCGTCGTTCGGGCCCTGCGTCCCGCTCCTCGACGCCGAGAGGCCGCGACCCTCGACGGGTCGCGGCCTCGCTCGTCGGGCGTGCCGGTCAGGTCATCTCGGCCGCGAGCCTCTTGGCGCGAGCCGCACGGGACACCTGCGCGATGACCACGATCGCGAGTGCGACGATGAACACCGCCGATGCGATCACGTTCGCCTCGGCCGGGATGCCGCGAGAGGCCGAGATGTAGATGTACTTCGGGAACGTCGTCACCGAACCGGAGTTGAAGTTCGTGATGATGAAGTCGTCGAAGCTCAGCGCGAACGACAGCAGCGCGGCCGCCATGATGCCGGGCGTCAGCAGCGGGAACGTGATGCGCCAGAACACCTCCCGCGGGGAGCCGTACAGGTCGCGTCCTGCCTCCTCGAGGGCCGGGTCGAGGCTCGCCACGCGGGCCTTGACCGTGACGACCACGAAGCTGATGCAGAACATCGTGTGCGCGAGGATGATCGTCAGCATGTCCTTCGGCACGCCGACGGCCAGGAACTGCGCCGCGAGTCCCGCACCGAGCACCACCTCGGGCGTCGCCATCGGCAGGAACAGCAGGAGGCTGATCGACGAGCGCGCTCGGAAGCGGTAGCGGACGAGCGCGATCGCGATCATGGTGCCGAGCGTCGTCGCGACCACCGTCGACACGAGGCCGATGACGATGCTGTTCCCGAAGGCCTCGCACACCGCTCCGCCCTCGACGTTGCAGACGTTCAGCCACTTGTCGAAGGTGAACCCGCGCCAGGCGATGTTCGACTTCAGCGAGTCGTTGAACGAGAACACGAAGGTGTAGGCGATCGGGATGAGGAGGAAGATGAACGCGAGGACGACGTAGACGGGCAGCAGCCAGTCGCCGAGGCCGATCCTGCGTCGACGCGGCCGCTGCGGTCCGCGCCGGTCCTCGAGTTCCTCGCTCTCGGCGAGGCCGCCGAGGACTGCCGCCGCCTGGACTTCGCCGCTCACAGCAGGTCCTCCGTTCCGGATCGCTTCACGTACACGCCGACGAGCACGAGGATCGCCGCCATCAGGATGATCGAGAGCGCCGCGGCCGCCGGGTAGTTCAGCAGGACGAGGAAGTTCGCCTCGATCACGTTGCCCATCATCTGGGTGTCCGGGCCTCCGAGGAAGTCGCGGCTGGCGTTGATGTAGTCACCGGCCGCGGGGATGAACGTGAGGAGCGTGCCCGCGACGATGCCGGGCATCGACAGCGGGATCGTGACCTTGCGGAACACCGTGAAGGAGTTCGCGTACAGGTCGCTGCCCGCCTCGAGGTAGCGCGTGTCGAGTCGCTCGAGCGCCGTGTAGAGCGGCAGCGTCATGAACGGGATGAAGTTGTACGTCAGGCCGAACACGACCGCGAACGGCGTTCCGGCGAAGTACGCGTCGGGTGCGAGCAGCGACAGCGCCTTGAGCGAGGTGATGATCAGCGACTCGTCCGACAGGATCTGCTTCCACGCGAGCGTGCGCAGCAGGAAGCTGATGAAGAACGGGGCGATGACGAGCACCAGGAGCAGGCTCTGCAGGAGCGGCCTGCGCCGCGCCTTGACACCGATGAAGTACGCGATCGGATAGCTGAACAGGAGCGCGAACACCGTGGCGAGCAGGGCGTAGCCGAACGAGCGGAGGATGTGCGGCCAGTAGCTCTCGATGACGGCGACGTAGTTCTGCCAGTTGAACGCGTAGTCGTAGACGCCGATGTCTCCGAACTCGCTCGGGGCCTGCAGCGAGGTCAGGATCAGGGAGATCAGCGGCGTGAGGAAGAACAGGACGAGGTAGAGGATGCCGGGCAGGAGGAGGAAGAGCGCGATGGGGCTCTTCCTCCGTGCCGTCTGCGGCTGCGCCTCCGTCGTCGCGAATGCTGCGAAGGCCATGGCTCAGCTGCCCTCGAGCTCCGTGAGGAGCGCTTCCCGGCGCTGCACCGCGATCGACTGCGTGTCGGCGTCGGCCGGGAACCGCGACGACTCGTCGGGTTCGTCGGAGAGCCCGAAGCCGTGCTCGACGTCCCAGCTGAGCCAGACCTCGGAGCCCTCGTGGGCGACCGGGCCGAAGCTCATGTTCTGGGCGAAGACCGAGATCGTGCCCACGCCCGGAACGGCGACGATGTACTCCGTGCTGACCCCGGCGAACGAGACGTCGATCACCCGACCGGGCCCGAGCAGGTTGCGACCGGCGACCTCCTCGGGCTGCTCCGCGTGGAGCGTGACCTTCTCGGGTCGGACGCCCACCGTGACGAGCCCCTGGTGGCGCTGCGCACGCGCCGTCGCGATCGTGATCCGGTGACCGCTCGCGTCGACGGTCATCGCCGTGTCGGTCGTGCCGACGACGTCTCCGGTGAACAGGTTCGACTTGCCGAGGAAGTTCGCGACGAACGCGGTGCGAGGCAGCTCGTAGAGCTCCTCGGGAGCGCCCATCTGCTCGATCGCGCCCTTGTTCATCACCGCCACCGTGTCGGCCATGGTCATGGCCTCCTCCTGGTCGTGCGTGACGTGCAGGAAGGTGAGGCCGACCTCCTCCTGGATCGTCTTCAGCTCGAGCTGCATCTGGCGGCGGAGCTTCAGGTCGAGCGCGCCGAGCGGCTCGTCGAGCAGCAGCAGCGCGGGCCGGTTCACGATCGCGCGGGCGAGCGCGACGCGCTGCTGCTGCCCGCCTGAGAGCTGCGCCGGGCGTCGCTGCGCGAGGTGGTCGAGCTCGACGAGCTTCAGTGCCTCGTGCGCCTTCGCCTCGGCGTCCGCGATGCGACGGCGCTTCAGGCCGAACGCGACGTTGTCGATGATCGACATGTGCGGGAACAGCGCGTAGCTCTGGAACACCGTGTTCACGGGGCGCTGGTGCGCCTTCGTGTCGGTGACGTCCTTGCCGCCGATGAGGATGCGACCGGCGGTCGGCTCCTCGAGCCCCGCCACGAGGCGGAGGGTCGTCGTCTTGCCGCAGCCGGACGGGCCGAGCAGCGCGAAGAACGACCCGGCCGGGATCGTCAGGTCGAGCTCCTCGATCGCCGTGAAGCCCGGGAACCGCTTCTGGATGCCGACCAGCTCGAGGTCGGCGCCGCTCTCGGCGAACTCTCGGATCGACATCACGAACCCAGGAGGATCTGCTGGAACTGCGTCTGGTACTTCTGCTCCTCGGCGCCGGAGAGCGCACGGAAGATGAACGCGTTCGAGAGCGTCTCCTCGTTGGGGAAGATCAGCTGGTTCTCGGCCAGCTCGGGGTCGATCGCGACCGCGGCCTCCTGCGCCCCGACGACGGGCGTGATGTAGTTCACCCACGCCGCGACCTCGGCCGCGACCTCGGGCTCGTAGTAGTAGTTGATCAGCGTCTCGGCGTTCGCCTTGCGGGGGGAGCCGATGGGGATCAGGAAGTTGTCGTTCCACAGCGTTCCGCCCGCCGAGGGAATGGCGAACTGCCACTTGTCGCCGGCCTCGGCGTTCAGGACCGTGATGTCGCCCGACCAGCAGATGGCCGCGAGCGTGTCCTCGCTCTTGAGGTCCTCGAGGTACGAGTTCCCCTTGATGTTGCGGATCTGGCCGTTCGCGACCTGCTCGTCGAGGATCTCGATCGCCGCGTCGAACTCGGCGTCGCCCCAGTCGGGGCTCGCGATGTCCACGCCGTTCTGGAGCATGATGAGCCCCATCGTGTCGCGCATCTCGGAGAGCACGCCGACACGGCCCTTCAGCTCGGAGCTCCAGAGGTCCTGGACGGTCTCGAGACCGCCCGGCACCTTTTCGGTGTTCCAGCAGATGCCGGCGAAGCCGCCCTGCCACGGGAGGGAGTGGGCGCGGCCCTCGTCGAAGCTCGGGTTCGCGAGCGCGGGCGCGAGGTTGGCGATGTTCGGGATGTTCCCGTGGTCGAGCTCCTGCGTGTACCCGAGGCGGATCCAGCGCGAGACCATCCAGTCGGTGAGGCACACCGTGTCGGCCCCGATGTCCTGGCCGAGGGCGAGCTGGTCCTTGACCTTGCCGTAATACGTGTTGTTGTCGTCGACCGCGACCTCGTAGTTGACCTCGATGCCGGTCTCCTCGGTGAACCGGACGAGCGTGGGGTAGTTGCCGTCGTCGTCCTCGTCGATGTACGCGGCCCAGTTGGCCCAGTTGAGGGTCTTGTCCGTGTCGGACGTGTCCGTTGCGGCGGTCGGCCTGGCCTGGCCGCCGCCGGTCGAGCAGGCGGCGAGCGCGAGCGCGGATGCGCCGGCTCCCGCTCCGGCGAGCAGGC
>NZ_SDPL01000011.1 GCF_004135055.1 Agromyces binzhouensis
CGGGGCGCCCGCCCCGGGTGCCGGTCGCGACCCCGCCCGACCCCGACCCTGCGGCCGCAGCGGGTGTCGTCGACGTCGACGCCCCGCCGCGAGACGGTCGCGCCCCGTCGAATCCCTGCGGCCGTTTCACCGGACTCCGATCAGGCGTCCCGCTCGCGTTCGAGCGATCCGAGCAGTTGGGGCACGATCCGGTAGACGTCGCCGCAGCCGAGCGTGATCACGAAGTCCCCCGGACGCGCGATGCGCGCGGTGTGGTCGGCGGCGTCCTGCCAATCGGCGATGAACGCCACCCGCTCGGCATGCTCGAAGCGCTCGCTCACCAGGGCGCCGGTGACCCCGGGCTCCGGGTCCTCGCGGGCACCGTAGACGTCGAGCACCACGGTCTCGTCCGCGTAGCGCTCCAGCACCTCGGCGAACTCCTTCGCGAACAGGCGAGTGCGACTGTAGAGGTGCGGCTGGTGCACGGCGATGATGCGACCGTCGCCGACCACGGTGCGGGCCGCCGAGAGCGCCGCGGCGACCTCGGTCGGGTGGTGGGCGTAGTCGTCGTACACGCTGACGCCGTCGACCACGCCGTGCAGCTCGAACCGTCGACCGGTCCCGGCGAACCGCGCGATGCCCTCGAGCGACGCGGCCGGGTCGAAGCCGAGGCCCACGAGCACCGCGAACGCGCCGGCCGCGTTGATCGCGTTGTGGCGGCCCGGGATCCGCAGCTGCGCGCGGTGGGTCTCCCCCTCGTGGTCGACCGCGAACGACACGGGCCCGTCGGTCGAGATCGAGTGCACGCGGACCGTCGCATCCGCCGCCTCGCCGAACGTGAGCACGCGGTGGTGCGAGAGCCGGTCGCGCACGCGCGTCGCGCCGGAGTCATCGGAGGAGATCACCACGAACTCGCTCGCACGGTCGGCGAAGTCGACGAACGCCTGCTCGAACGCATCCAGCGAACCGTAGTGGTCGAGGTGGTCGGGGTCGACGTTCGTGATGAGCGCGACCGAGGTGTCGTAGAGCAGGAAGGAGCCGTCCGACTCGTCGGCCTCGACGACGAACAACTCCCCCGAGCCGGATGCCGCGCTGACGCCCAGCTCCTCGATGACGCCGCCGTTGACGAAGCTCGGGTCCTGGCCGAGCGCGAGCAGCCCGGAGATGATCATGCCCGTCGAGGTGGTCTTGCCGTGCGCGCCCGCGACCGACACGAGCCGCTGGCCGGAGATCACCGAGGCGAGGGCCTGGGAGCGGTGCAGCACGGGCAGCCCGCGCTCGAGCGCCGACTGGTACTCCGGGTTGTCCTGCCAGAGCGCACCCGTCACCACGACCGTGTCGACGTCGGCGGGCAGGTTCTCGGCGGCGTGGCCGATCGCGATCGTCGCACCGAGCTCGCGCAGCGCCGCGACGTTGGCCGAGTCGCGGACGTCGGAGCCGGTCACGCGGTGGCCCGCGCCGAGCGCGAGCCGTGCGATGCCGCTCATACCCGACCCGCCGATGCCGACGAAGTGCACGGCGCCGAGGTCGGCGGGGATCGCGATGGAGAGGTCGGGCTTGATCGTCACGGTGTCGCGGTGCTTCCTGGAGAGGGGTTCGGTCGGTTCAACGTTACGCGCCTGCGGCGCCGACGCCGCCGTCGTCGTGCAGCGCGCCGTCGACGAGCGCGATCATGCGGTCGGTCCCGTCGAGCGCTCCGACGGATGCCGCGGCCCCCGCCATCCGCTCGAGGCGGTCGCGGTCGGCGAGCATGGGCACCAGTTCACGCCTGACCCAGCCCGGCACGAAGTCGGCGTCGTCGACGAGGACGCCGCCCCCGGCGTCGACGACGCCCGCCGCGTTGAAGCGCTGCTCGCCGTTGCCGACCGGGTACGGCACGTAGACGGCCGGGATCCCGAGCGCGGAGAGCTCGCTCACCGTCGCGGCGCCGGCTCGGGAGACCGCGGCGTCGGCGATCGCGAGGGCGAGGTCCATGCGATCGGCGTACTCGACCATCCGGTAGCCGTCGATGCCCGGGTCCTCGACCTCGGACTTCGCGCCCGTCACGTGGAGCACCTGCCAGCCGGTGGCCGCCAGCACCTCGGCGCTGTCGACCGTCGTCCGGTTGAGGCGACGCGCGCCGAGCGACCCGCCGGTCACGAGCAGCACCGGGCGTGCCGCGTCGAGCCCGAAGAACGCCGCGGCCTCCTCGCGCCGCGCCGCGCGGTCGAGCGTCTCGATCTCGCGCCGCAGCGGCATCCCGACGAACTCCGCGTGCGGGAGCGGCGTTCCTGCGAACGCGACGCCCACCCGGGCGGCGAAGCGCGCGCCCAACCGGTTCGCGAGACCCGGGCGCGCGTTCGCCTCGTGGATCGCCACGGGGATGCCGGCGCCCCGCGCGGCCAGGTACGCGGGCGTCGACACGTAGCCCCCGAAGCCGACGACCACGTCGACGCCTCGGGCGGCGATCATCTCGCGCACGTCGGCGATCGAGCGCCGGAAGCGAACCGGGAACCGGAGCGCGGCCCCGTTCGGCCGGCGCGGGAAGGGGACCTTCTCGATGGTGAGCAGTTCGTAGCCGCGGGCGGGAACGAGCCGCGACTCGAGCCCCTCCGCCGTGCCGAGCACGAGGACGATCGCCTCGGGATCGTGCTCGCGCAGGCGATCGGCGACGGCGAGCAGCGGGTTCACGTGGCCGGCGGTGCCGCCGCCGGCGAGGAGGTACGTCGTCATCGCGTGCGGGTCGCCTTCGACGTGCGGGTCGCCTTCGACGTGCGGCGCGTGGCCGACCGGGCGCTCGCTCGCGCCGGGACGCCGGGGTCCCGGGCGACGGAGAGCACCACGCCGATCGCGAAGAGGGTCGTGAGCAGGGCGGTGCCGCCGGCCGACACGAGCGGCAGCGGGACACCGAGGACGGGGAAGACGCCGAGCACGACACCGATATTGACACACGCCTGCCCGACGACCCACACGAGGACGGCCGCGGCGACCGTGCGGCCGAACGGCGTCGCCGCCGAGCGCATGACCCGGGCGAGCGCGATCGCGAGCACGACGAAGAGTCCGATCACGACGACCGCGCCGATGAGCCCGAGCTCCTCGCCGATGATCGCGAAGATGAAGTCGTTGTCGGCGGCGGGCAGCCACGACCACTTCGCCGCCGAGTTGCCGAGGCCGACCCCGAAGATGCCGCCGTTCGCCATCGCGAAGGTGCCGTGCTGGATCTGCCAGCAGTCGCCCAGGTTGTACCTGGCGCAGTCCTCCTCGAGGAACGCGGTGATCCGTCGCATGCGGCTCTCGCTCGACACCGCGACGAGCGCGAAGGCCGCCGCGCCGAACAGCACGGGCACCGCGAGCAGCCGCAGGGGGACTCCGATGAGGAAGAGCGTGCCGAGCAGCATGACCGCCATGACCATGACCGTGCCGAGGTCGCCGCCGAGCAGCACCAGGCCGATCGCCCCGCCCCCGACGAGCAGGATCGGCATGATGCCCTTGCCGAAGTCGCCGAGGTGGTCCTGCTTCTTGGTCACGATGAGGCCCAGCCAGAGCACGAGCGCGACCTTGATGAGTTCCGACGGCTGGAACTGGACCGGGCCGAGTCGGAGCCAGTTCGTGTTGCCGCCGACCTCGACGCCGAGCGGAGTGGCGACGACGAGCAGCTGGAGCACGCAGGCCGCGCCGAGCACGAGCCAGGCGATCCGCATCCAGAAGCCCTCCGGCATCCTGCCGGCGAGCAGCATCACCGGCACCCCGATCAGTGCGTACGTCGCCTGCTGCGCCGCACGGGACGTGAAGTCCCCGTCGTTGGCCAGCGCCGACTCGACCTGCGACGACGAGAGCACCATGACGAGGCCGAGCACGACGAGGAACAGCACGGTGCCGAGGAGCAGGAAGTAGTCCTTCGACTCCGGGCGGAAGGCGCCGAGCCGGATCCGGGCGGCGAGCCCGGTCTGCTCAGTCCGCTTGGCCGGCCGGGTCGTCCGAGGCGGGCTGGTCATGCCCCTCCCCTCCGAGCCGGTCGCGGACGGCTTCGTGGAAGCGCCGCCCGCGGTCGGCGTAGTCCGCGAACTGGTCCATCGATGCCGCCGCGGGCGCGAGGAGCACGGTGTCCCCCTCCTCTGCGACCGAGGCCGCGAGGGCGACCGCGTCGGGCATCACGCTCTCAGTGTCATCCGTCACGACCTCGAAGAGGGGCAGTCCGGGCGCGTGTCGGCGGAACGCCTCGACGAGCGCCACCCGATCGACGCCGATGACGACGGCCGCGCGGAGGCGAGCGGCATGCCGCGCCACGAGCTCGTCGGCGTCGACGCCCTTGAGCAGCCCGCCCACGATCCAGACGACCGGGCTGAACGCCTGCAGCGACGCCTGTGCGGCGTGCGGGTTCGTGGCCTTCGAGTCGTCGATCCAGCGGATGCCGCCCGCCGTCGCGACCGTCTGGATGCGGTGGGCGTCGAGGCGGAAGGCCGCGAGCGAATCGTGGATCGCCGCGACCGGGACGTCGATGGATCGAGCGAGCGCCGCGGCGGCGAGGATGTTCGCGACGACGTGCGGGACGGCGAGCCCCAGCGGCTCGAGCTCCTCGAGCGTCGTGAGCTCGAGCGCCGCGGTCCGGCGGTCCTCGAGGAACGCGCGATCGCAGAGGATGCCGTCGACCACGCCGAAGTCGCTCGGGCCGGGCGTGTCCAGGCCGAAGCCGATCGCCCGGGCGCCCTCCTCGACCTCGGCGTCCTCGACCATCGACCGCGTCGCCTCGTCGGCGCGGTTGTAGACGCAGGCCACCTTCGTGTTCGCGTACACCTTCGCCTTGGCGTCGCGGTAGGCCTCGGGCGAACCGTGCCAGTCGTAGTGGTCGTCCGCGAGGTTCAGGCACACGCTCGCGACCGGATGCACGGCGCCCGGCCCGGTCGTCGGCAGGTGGTGCAGCTGGAAGCTCGAGAGTTCGACCACGAGCACGTCGTACCCGATCGGATCGCGCACCGCATCGAGCACGGGCACGCCGATGTTGCCGCACGGGGCCACGCGCGCCCCGCCCGCCGCGATCAGCGTCGCGGCCAGCTGCACGGTCGTCGTCTTGCCGTTCGTGCCCGTGACGAGCATCCACTCGGATGCCTTCACCTTGTCGCGCACGCGCCACGCGAGCTCGATGTCGCCCCAGACGGGCACGCCCGCCTCGGCCGCCCAACGCAGCATCGGGTGGTCGGGCCGGAACCCGGGCGACACGACGACGAGATCGGGGGCGGATGCCGCGAGCTCGTCGGGCACGCGATCGAGCGGGTGCACGACGAAGCCGACCTCGATCACCTCGAGGATGCGCGCGCGCTCGTCGTCGGGGCCCGCCGCGTACACCGTCACCTTCGAGCCGAGTTCGGCGAGGGTGTCGGCGACGGCGAATCCGGTCACGCCGAGCCCGAGCACGGCGACGCGCAGGTCACGCCATCCGTCGGAGTGCCAGCTGGTCAGCGCTTCGAGGCGTGCGGCCCCGGCCGAGGCATCCGTCACCGCTGCAGCCACTCGAAGTAGAAGGCGCCCACGCCTGCGGCGACGAACAGCCCGGCGATGATCCAGAACCGCACCACGATCGTGACCTCGGCCCACCCCTTCAACTCGAAGTGGTGGTGGATCGGGCTCATCAGGAAGATCCGCTTGCCGCCCGTCACCTTGAAGTACGCGCGCTGCACGATCACCGAACCCGTCTCGATCACGAACAGGCCGCCGATGAGCAGGAGCAGCAGCTCGGTCTGGCTCGTGACCGCGAGGGCCGCGAGGGCGCCGCCCAGGGCGAGCGAGCCCGTGTCGCCCATGTAGATGTGGGCGGGATTGGTGTTCCACCAGAGGAATCCGACGACGGCGCCGACGATCGCGGTGGCCACGATGGCCAGGTCGAGCGGGTCGCGCACGTCGTAGCTGCGGTACAGGTCGCTCGGGTTGAGGTTCTCGCTGAACCGCGACTGGTTGAACTGCCAGAAGCCGATGATGATGAACGATCCGATGGCGAGGATCGAGGCGCCGGATGCGAGCCCGTCGAGTCCGTCGGTGACGTTCACGCCGTTCGAGGCCGCCGCGGTGAGGAGCACGATCCAGGCGACGTACGCGATGATGCCGACGACGGTGCCGAGCACCATGAAGTCGAGCGGCAGGTCGCGGATGAACGAGATCTTCGTCGAGGCGGGCGTGGCTCCCTCCGCGTTCGGGAACTGCAGCGCGAGCAGCGCGAACACGGCCGCGACGAGCGTCTGGCCGGCGATCTTCGCCCAGCCGCCGAGTCCGAGGCTCTGCTTCTTCCGCGTCTTCAGGAAGTCGTCGAGGAAGCCGACGAGGCCGAGCCCCACCATCATGAACAGCACGAGCAGGCCCGATGCGGTCGGCCCGTCCCCCACGAGCGACGTCGCGACGAAGTACCCGAACAGTGTGCCCAGGATGAAGATGATGCCGCCCATCGTGGGCGTCCCCCGCTTGACGTGGTGCGTCTTCGGACCGTCGTCGCGGATGAACTGGCCCCACCCGAGTCTCGTGAACAGCCGGATGAACAGCGGAGTCAGGAACAGGGTGAACGAGAGCGACAGGGCTCCGGCGGTCAGAAGTGCTCTCACGCGAACCATTCTCCCAGTCGGTCGCCGAGGTGGCGGAGGCCCGCCGAGTTCGACGATTTCACGAGCACGGTGTCCCCCGGTCGGGCCATCCCGGTCACGAGGTCGAACGCCTCGTCCGCGGACTCCACGTACGCCGACTCGCCGTCCCACGAGCCCTCGTTGATCGTCGTGATGTGCAGGCGCCGCGCGCCCTCCCCCACGACGACGAGCTGCGAGATGCCGAGCCGGACCGCGAGCAGGCCGATGCGGTCGTGCTCCTCGCCGGAGAACTCGCCGAGCTCGCTCATCTCGCCGAGCACCGCGATGGTGCGGGAACCGGGCCGCTTCACCTGTGCCAGCGTCTTCAGCGCCGCCGCCATGGAGTCCGGGCTCGCGTTGTACGCGTCGTTGATCACCGTGATGTCGTCGCGCCCGCCCATGACCTGCATGCGCCACTGCTCGGCGAGCGTGACGCGCTCGAGCCCCGTGACGATCGTGGCCAGCGGCACGCCGAGTTCGAGGGCGGCGGATGTCGCCGCGAGGGCGTTCATGACGTGATGCTCGCCGAGCACCGAGAAGCGCACCCGGGCGGACTCCCCGCCCGGCGCGGTGATCGTGAACTCCGTGCCCTGCGGATGCACGACGAGGTCGGTCGCGCGGACGTCCGCGCCCTCGCCGAGCCCGAACCACACGACCCGAGCGGCCGTCCGCTCGGCCATGGGGACCACTCGCGGGTCGTCGGCGTTCAGCACGGCGACATCCGTCGGCAGGAGGTCGGTGACCATCTCGGACTTGGCCTGGACGGTCTTCTCGATGCCGCCGAACTCCCCGGCGTGGGCGAGGCCGACCTTCAGGACGATCCCCACGTCGGGTCGGGCCATGCGGATCAGTCGGGCGATCTCCCCGACGCCCGAGGCGCCCATCTCGGCGACCAGGAACTCCGTGTCCTCGGTCAGCTCGAGCATGGTGGTCGGCGCACCGACCTCGTTGTTGTAGCTCTTCCGCGCGGCCACCGTCGGGCCGACCTGCTCGAGCACCGTGCGCAGCAGGTTCTTGGTCGTCGTCTTGCCGTTCGACCCGGTCACGCCGACGATCTTCAGCCGGCCCTGCGCGCGCACGCGCCGCACCACCTCGGTGGCGAGCGCGCCGAGCGCATCGACGGAGTCCTCCACGACGACCTGGGCGACGGGGAGCTCGAGGAGGCGCTCGACGATGAGGAGCGCCGCGCCCTGATCGACCGCGGCGGGAGCGAAGCGGTGCCCGTCGTCGAACTCGCCGCGCTTCGCGACGAAGATCCCGCCCGCGCCGACCTCACGCGAGTCGGTCGTGACGGCGCCGTCGATGACGGTCTCGGTCGATGCGTCGGTGCCGGCCGGCTCGAAGCGCCCGGATGTCGCGGCCGTGATCTCGGCCAGGGTCATGGCGATCATTCGAGCCACCCCGCTTCCTGCAGTGCCAGCCGGGCGTCGTCCCGGGCCGAGTACGGGTGCTTCACTCCGGCGACCTCCTGGTAGTCCTCGTGACCGGGTCCTGCGTACAGGACGGCATCGCCCTCGCCGACGAGTGCGAGCGCGTGACGGAACGCGGCGCGCTGGTCGGCGATCTCGTGGATCTCGCGATCCGGGACGGCCGCCCTGGCGCCGGCGATGAGCGCCGCGCGGATGGCGGCCGGGTCCTCCCACCGGGGGTGGAAGTCGGTGATCACCAGCACGTCGGCGCCGCGGGCCGCGATCGCGCCCATCTCGGCGCGCTTCGTCGTGTCGCGGTCGCCGTCGGCGCCGAACACCATCACGACGCGCCCCTCGGTCGTGCGCCGGATCGCCTCGAGCGCCTGCGCGAACGCGTCGGGCGTGTGGCCGTAGTCGATGTACACGACGGGGCCGCGCTCACCCGAGACGCGCTCGGTCCGGCCGGGGATGTACGCGTCGATGCCGTGCGCACCGACCGCTGCGCCGATCAGGTCGAGGTCGGTCCCCGCCTCGACGAGCATCACGATCGCGAGGGCCGCGTTCGCGGCGTTGTACCGCCCGATGAGCGGGATGCTGGTCTCCAGCGATCGGCCCCCGGGTCCGTCGAGTCGGAAGCTCGTCGTGGTCGGGGTCTCGTCGAGCACCTCGAGCCGCCAGTCGGCGTCGGCGCCGGGCTCGACCGCGAGGGTCACGACCGGGATGCGCGACTCGGCGACCAGGCGCTCGCCCCACTCGGAATCCACCGTGACGACACCGCGGCGCGCGCGCTCCGGCGTGAAGAGCTCGCGCTTGGCGTCGAAGTACTCCAGCATCGACGCGTAGTCGTCGAGATGGTCGTGCGAGAGGTTGGTGAAGCCGACGACGTCGAAGACGATCCCGTCGACGCGGTGGCGGCTGAGCGCCTGCGCGGAGACCTCGATGCCGACGGCCCGCACCTCGACCTCGCGCATGCGCGCGAGCAGGGCGTGCAGCTCGCTCGCCTCCGGGGTCGTGAGCGAGCTCGTCACGGCCTCGTCGCCGATCCGGCGCTCGGCGGTCGAGGTGAGGCCGGCGACGATGCCGAGTTGGCGGAGCACCGCGAACAGCAGGTAGACGACGCTCGTCTTGCCGTTCGTCCCGGTGACGCCGAACAGCGTCGCCGGATTGTCGGCCGTGCCGTGGATCCAGGCCGCGACCTCGCCGAGCGCGGCGCGCGCGTCGGGGGCCACGAGGACGGGGATGCCCGCGTCGATCGCGCGCTCGGCGCCTGCGGCATCCGTCAGCAGCGCGACGGCGCCGTTCGCCGCCGCCTGGGCCGCGTAGTCGGCCCCGTGCGCGTGACGGCCGGGCACGCCCACGTACAGGTCGCCGTCGTGGACCGCGCCGGAGGAGATCGCGACGCCGGTCACGTCGAGGTCGTCGATCCCGCCGCGCACCTCGAATCCGAACGCGTCCGCGAGGCCGCGGAGCGATCGAGGACTCGGGTGCTGCGGCCGGAGTGCCGTGGGAGGCGATCCGGTCACGAACCCAACTTTCTCACCAGGTGGCTGGCAACTCGGGCGCCTGGGCGCCGGACGGAACGGTCCGATACTTCTTCAGCACCTGGCTCATCACCTGCTGGAAGACGGGAGCCGATGCGGCGGACGAGTTCATCTTAACGGGGTTCATGATGCTGACCGAAACGACGAACTGCGGGTCGTCCGCCGGAGCGAAGCCGGACACGGACACCAGGTAGCCCGCCTGGTACCCGCCGTTGCCGTCCGGCACCTGGGCCGTGCCCGTCTTGGCCGCGACGCGATAGCCCGGGACCTGCCACTGGTCGGCCAGCCAGCCGTTCAGGTAGACCTGTTCGAGCATCCGGCTCGTCTGGTCCGCGGCCTTCTCGGACACCACGCGCCGTCCTTCGTCGGACGGCACCTCGGTGAGGGTCCCGTCGGCGTTGCGGCACCCGTCGACGAGCTTCACCGGCATGCGCACGCCGCCGTTGGCGAGCGTCTGGTAGGCGCTCGTGATCTGGATCGCCGTCGTCGTCAGGCCCTGGCCGAACATCGTCGCGTACTTCGTCTGGTTGTCCCAGCCCTCGGGTCCGCCGTGGAGGTCGCCCGGCTCCTCGCCCGCGAACTCCACCTCGGACACCGTGCCGAGCCCGAAGTCGAGCATGTCCTGGTAGCGGCGCTCGTCGCTCACCTTCTCGCCGAACATCGACATCGCCGTGTTCGAGGAGTCGATGAGCATGCCCGTCATCGTGTAGTTCGTCGGGCCGTGGTAGTGGCTGTCGTTGATGTTGGCGCCGTTCGGGGGAAGGTACCGGTAGTCGGCCGTGACCCCGCTCGTCGGCGATCCCGCGCCCGCATCGATGACCGAGGCCGAGGTCAGCGACTTGAAGGTCGAGCCCGGCTCGAACGGCGACGAGAAGGCGCGCGACCCCCGGTCGGCGGCGTCGACCGAGCTCGGCGAGTTCGGGTCGACCGTCGGGACGTCGGCGACCGCGAGGAGCCTGCCCGTCCTGGCCTCCATCACGGTGACGGTCGCCCAGTCGGCACCGGTCTCGGCGACCCGTGCGGCGGCGATCCGCTGCACGAAGTACTGCAGGTCCGCGTCGATCGTGAGCTGCAGGTCCCCGCCGTCGTGCGCGGTGGTGTTGACGACCTCGGAACCCGGGATCGCGACCCAGTCCTTCAGGCTGTGCAGCCAGGTCATCTCGCCGTCCTCGCTCGCGAGGCACGCGTTCTCCGAGTACTCGAGCCCCGCGCCCGGTTCTCCCTCGTCGGTGACGAACCCGAGCAGGTTGCCGCCGACGGCCCCGTTCGGGTACCGACGGCTCGGCACCTCCTCGGAGTAGACGAACGGGATGCGCAGGGCCTTCACCTGCTCGTACACGTCGGTGTCGACCCGCTTGGCGACGTACGAGAAGTCGGCGCCGGGGTCCTTCGCGAGCTCGCCCTCGATCTGCGTGCGCAACTCGCCCCCGGTTCGCCCGATCACCTCGCCGAGTTCGCCGAGGGCCTCGTCGAGCGTCACGTCGACGTCCTCGCCGTCCGACCCCGTCCGCTCGAACGATGCGGTCGCCATCGCCTGCTTCGGCGAGATCGTGATGTTGTACCGCATCGCGCTCTCCGCGAGCACGGTGCCGTTCGCGTCGAGGATGGCGCCCCGTTCGCCGTAGATCACCCGGGTCTCGGAGCGGACGTCCTTCGAGGCCTCGTTGAGCTCGGCTGCGCGAACGACCTGGATGTCGACGAGGCGCACCACGAACCAGCCGACGATCAGCACGAGCGCGAGCCCGGATGCGACGATGCGACGCATCGGGTGACGGCTCACTCGGTTCATCGGTTGGTTCGCTCCGTCCGGCGTCGGGGTGGTGGTGTGGGTCCCCGGCGCGTCAGTGGGTCGCCGGGGTGGGAAGTCCGCCCGTCAGCGCCGGCGGAGCGGCCGGCGTGCCGTCCGCGGGCGTCGCGGGCTTCCCCTCCCCGCCCTTCGCAGTCTCCCCCTCGCCGCGTTCGGTCACGAGCGGCACGCCGTCGATCAGCGCATTGGGGACGAGCGACGCCGACGAGGTCGCGGCGCCCGCGGCGGCCGTCGGGTCGCCGAGCACCGCGCCGTCGGAGAGCCGGAGGTAGACCGGGGCGGCGTTCGGGACCATGCCGAGCGCCTCGGCGTTGGCTGCGAGGAACTGCGGCGACTCGAGTCGGTCGAGGTCGTCGGAGAGCTTCTGCTGCTCGCGCTGCAGCTCCGCCTGGCGGAGGAGCTGTTCGTCCATCTCGTACGCGCCCTGGGTCATCGCGATGGACAGGAGCAGCTGGACGACCGCGATCGCCCCGATCGAGGCGAGTGCGACCACGGCGTAGGCGAGCCTCGGGCGGGCACGTCGCTCGCCCGGCTCGGGAGCCGGGCGGAGCCGGGGCGCCGCAGTCGGCGACCACCGCCTCGCGGGTCGGGTCTGGGCCGGCAGTGCGCTCACGACGGCCTCCTCACTCGTTCTGCGGCACGCAGGCGCACCGGCTTCGCACGCGGGTTCTCCGCCTGCTCGGACTCGTCGGCGAGTTCGGCACCCCGGACGAGGAGCTTGAACTGCGGGCGATGCTCCGGAAGCTCCATCGGCAGCCCTGCGGGCGCCGTGGAGGTGGATGCCGCGGCGAGGACCCGCTTGACGAGGCGGTCTTCGAGCGACTGGTAGGAGAGGACGACGATCCGACCGCCCACGGCGACGAGCTCGAGCGCCGCGGGCAGTGCCCGCTCGAGCACCGAGAGCTCCTCGTTGACCTCGATCCGAAGCGCCTGGAAGACGCGCTTGGCGGGGTGCCCCGCCCGCTGCACGGCGGCAGGGGTGGCGTCGTGGAGCACCTCGACGAGGCGACCGGACCGCGTGATCGGCGCCTCGGCGCGAGCGCGCACGATCGCCCGGGCGTACCGCGCCGCGAGCTTCTCCTCACCGTAGTCGCGGAAGATGCGTCGGAGCTCGTCCTCCGAGTACTCCGCGATGACGTCGGCGGCGGTCATGCCGCGCGTGGAGTCCATGCGCATGTCGAGGGGCGCGTCCTTCGCATACGCGAAGCCGCGCTCCGCGCGGTCGAGTTGCAGCGAGGAGACGCCCAGGTCGAAGAGGATCGCGTCGACCTCTGCGAAGCCCTCGCCGCGGACCGCCTCGGCGATGCCGTCGTAGACGGTGTGCACGAAGTGCGCTCGGTCGCCGTACTTCGCGAGCCGCTCCGTCGCGATCGCGATCGCGTCGGTGTCCCGGTCCAGGCCGATGGCGATCGCCTTCGGGAACCGTTCGAGCACGGCCCGTGCGTGGCCTCCCATGCCGAGCGTCGCGTCGACGTACACGGCGCCCTCGCGGTCGAGCGCCGGGGCCAGCAGCTCGAGCGTCCGCTCGAGCATCACCGGCGTGTGGATCCGTTCGATGTCCATGGAATCTCCCTCCTTCCGGGCCTCCGGGTCCCGATCCCCATCCGTTCGTCCTGCTGCGGGGAAGTGCAGCAGGCTCGCACGGCTGGGAGTCGGGGCCCGGGGACTCAGAAGAGCCCGGGGATCACCTCCTCCGCCGTCTCTGCGAAGGCCGCCTCCTGCTCGGCGAGGTACGTCTGCCACGCCGCCGCATCCCAGATCTCCACCCGGCTCCCCGCCCCGATGACCGTCAGGTCTCGGTCGAGCCCCGCATAGGCGCGGAGGTTCGCAGGGATGGTGACCCGATGCTGCTTGTCGGGGGTCTCCGCAGAGGCCCCGGAGAGGAAGACGCGCATGTAGTCGCGCGCCTGCTTGCTCGTGACGGGGGCTTGGCGGATCTTCTCGCTCATGTCCTCGAACTCCCGCGCGCTGAACACGTAGATGCAGCGCTCCTGACCTCGTGTGAGCACGAGGCCGTTCGACAACTCATCCCGGAACTTCGCCGGAAGAATGACGCGACCCTTCTCGTCGAGCTTCGGTTCGTAGCTTCCGAGGAACATCACGTCACCCCCATCCTCCGGCCAGGAACCAGGTGCGGTCCCCACTTTACTCCACTACCCTCCACTGAACAACGACATTCCTCGGTTTCGGCATGATTGTGCTCAGTGCAGGCCCGGATTCTCAGGCTTCTCGAAGGTGGAGGGAAGTGGATGCCCCGGGGCGGGCGAGGCGCGGAAACACCCTGCAGCCGGCCGCGACGGGCGGTCTCCGCCTGCGACTTCGGGCTTCGTCCCACGGCGCGGGTCCGCGTGCCCGCAGCGACGTGGTGGGAAGTGGAGGGGTTCGGCGCACCGTGGTGGAGCACCGGGAGGCGGACGCCTCGGGCGCTCCGCGCGCACCGAGCGGACGCACGAAAAACGGGCCGATCCGAGATCAGCCCGTCAGTCGGTTCCGGTCAGTCGACCACGACGGTCAGTCGCGACCCTCCTGCCGACGGTCCCACCGCTCGTTGAGCCGGTCCATGAAGCCGGCCTGCGGCTTCGCCGGCTTCGCCGAGGCGCCCGCGCCGGGCAGCGGCGCAGCGGCCGCGGCGTTCCGCTTCGAGGGGGTGATGGCGACCAGGACGCCGACGAACATCAGCGCGAAGCCGAGCACGCCCACGACCGTGATCTGCGAGGCGACGCCACCGATGAGCGCGCCGGCTCCGGCGACCGCGAGCAGCACGCCGAGCACGATCGCTCGATAGTTCGGGCGCCCTCGCCCGGCTCCTCCGACGGTCGCGACGAAGTCGGCGTCGTTCTTGTAGAGGTTCCGCTCCATCTCCTCGAGAAGGCGTTGCTCCTGCTCCGAAAGCGGCATCTCATTCCCCTCAGTTCTCGGGACCGACGCTTCGTGAGGCCATTCTAGTCCTCCGCGGCCTCGCTAGGCTAGGCAGGTGGCCCCTGCTCCCCGACTCGTCGATGCGGTGAACGAACGCCTCGAGGAGTTCCTCGCCGACCGTGCATCCATTCTGCGCTCCATCAGTGACGACCTCGACCCGCTCGCCGCATTCTCCGAGCGGTTTCTCAGCGGAGGCAAGCGCTTCCGGGCGAGGTTCTGCAGCCTCGGGTTCGACGCCGTCCGCGGGAGCCGACGAGAGCACGACGCGACCGCGACCGCGGAGCGGTACGCCGTCGTCTCGGCCTCCGCGGCGCTCGAGGTGTTCCACGCGGCGGCGCTCGTCCACGACGACCTGATCGACAACTCCGACACCCGTCGCGGCGCCCCGGCCGCCCACCGAGTGTTCGAGGCGCAGCACCGCGACGGACGCTGGGCCGGCGACGGCGAGGACTACGGGCGGGCGACCGCGATCCTGCTCGGCGACCTCCTGCTCGGGTGGAGCGACGAACTGCTCGACGAGGGACTCGCCGCGCTTCGCGACCAGGCCGCATCGCGCGAGACCCGGCTCGAGTTCAACCGCATGCGCACGGAGGTCACGGTCGGCCAGTACCTCGACATCCTGGAGGAACGCGCCTGGCTCACGCGCCCCGAGGCCGAGCAGCGCACCCGCGCCGAGCGGGTCGTCGTCCACAAGTCGGCGAGGTACAGCATCGAGGCCCCACTCACCATCGGCGGCGCGATCGCCGGCGGCTCCGCCGGCCAGCTCGAGGCGCTTCGCGCGTTCGGCCTCCCACTCGGCATCGCCTTCCAGCTCCGCGACGACCTCCTCGGCGTCTACGGCGACCCGGCGGTCACGGGAAAGCCGGCCGGCGACGACCTCCGCGAGGGCAAGCGCACGGTGCTCATCGCGATCGCGCGCGAGCGCCTGTCGACCGGACAGCGCAGGCTGCTCGACGAGCTCCTCGGCGATCCTGCGCTCGACGCGGAGCAGATCCGGATGCTGCAGGACACGATCCGCGATTGCGGCGCCGTCGACGAGGTCGAGTCCGAGATCACGACGAACACCGATCGCGCTCTGGCAGCGCTCGGTTCGAGCGGCATGGACCGCGAGGCCGCCAGGGATCTCGCAGACCTCGCACGCGCTGTCACCCGGCGCGAGAGCTGACGCGGCCGGAGCTCAGGCGAGCGCCTGGGCGATCCGACGCACCTCGGACTTCCGCCCCGCCCGGAGCGCCGCGATCGGCGTGGTCCCGAGGCTCTCCTCCTCGGCGAGGAACCACTCGAGCGCCTCGTCGTCGGAGAATCCCGCATCGGCGAGGACGATCGCCGTTCCGTGCAGCTCCGGCAGCGGAGCATCGTCGCGGAGGAAGGACGCGGGCACCTTCAGGACACCATCGATGCGCGCCCCGAGGAGGTGGCGGTCGTCGATGAGGCGCCGGATCCGGCCAGGGCTCTGGCCCAGCCGTTCGACCAGCTCGGGGATGGTCAGCCACTCGGTCTGTTCGACGTCGGTCACAGCACCAGCCTGCCACGACCCGGGCGTCCGTCGGAACTGCTCCGGCCCGCGCAGCGCGACTCGCGACGATGAGTTTGACTCGCCCCCGTCGCCGTGAGACCGTGACGGCATCCGCTTGCAGGCGGAGGGGGAACATGAGGCAGTACTCGGGCGACACGCCCACGGGGGGCGCGGCGGACGCCGGCGACCGGTCACCCGTGCGCCGGGGACCCGGCATCCGGCGCCTCCTCACCATCCCGTCGCGGTCGTCGGCGCCGTCGCCGTGACCCTCGGGATCGCGCAGCCCGCAGACGCGGCGCCGCAGTCGGTGAAGCGACAGCCGAAGCCGAAGGAGACGCCTGCCACGCCGATGCTCCGTCAGGCGATGCCGGCCTCCGCCGCTCTCCCGAGGGAAGTGGTCGTCTCCCAGGGCGACACCGTGAGCGCGATCGCCGAGCGCTACGGGCTCTCCACCGCCGAGGTGCTCGCCGAGAACGGCCTCAGCTGGTCGAGCCTGATCTTCCCCGGCCAGCGCCTCGCGCTGCCCGGCGGGTCGCCGACCGTCGCAGCCGGGCCGGACGCGGGCATCGCGCGGCACATCGTCGCCCCCGGCGACACCGTGAGCGCGATCGCGGCCGAGTACGGCCTCGACGTGGAGGTGGTGCTGAGCGCCAACGGGCTCGGCAGGGCGAGCCTGATCTTCCCCGGACAGGCCATCACGATCCCGGGGACGGGCCGTGCCGCGGCATCCCCGGACTCGTCGGACGCGCCGCCACCGTCTCCGGCCGCGACGGAGCACCACGTCGTCGTCGACGGCGACACGCTCATCGGGATCGGCGAACGGTACGGCGTCGCGCTCGATCGGCTCCTCGAGCTCAACGGCCTCACCGCGGCGAGCATCATCGTCCCCGACCAGCGGATCGTCGTCCGCGCCGCCGTCGAGGCGACGAGCGTCGCCGCCCTCGACGTCCGCCTCGACGACGAGATGCGGGCGAACGCGCAGGTCATCGTCGACGTCGGCCGGTCGCTCGGGGTCCCCGACCGCGGCATCGTCGTGGCGCTCGCCGCGGCGGCGCAGGAATCCGGCCTCCGCAACGTCAGGCACGGCGATCGCGACTCGCTCGGGCTCTTCCAGCAGCGTCCCAGCCAGGGCTGGGGCACGCCCGAACAGGTGCTCGACCCCGTTCGGGCGGCCACTGCCTTCTACGGCGGGCCGACGACCCCGAACGGCGGGCGGACGCCCGGGCTGCTCGACATCGCCGGCTGGGCCGACCTGTCGGTGACGGATGCCGCGCAGGCCGTGCAGCGCAGCGCCCATCCGCAGCACTATGCGAAGTGGGAGGCGTCGGCCCGCCGGTGGCTCGACGAACTGGGCTGAACGGAGGGCTCCGTCCGTTCGTCACGATGCCGTTTCGATCACGACGGTCCCGGCGTTTGTTCACGTAACGGCATATGCCGCTTCGTACACTCGTACGGTGACCACAGCACCGCCCGCGGACCCGATGATCGGTCGTCTCGTCGACGGCCGGTATCAGGTGCGCTCGCGCATCGCGCGCGGCGGCATGGCGACGGTCTACCTCGCGACCGACCTCCGCCTCGAGCGGCGGGTGGCGATCAAGATCATGCACGGCCACCTGGCCGACGACAACACGTTCAAGACCCGCTTCGTGCAGGAGGCGCGTTCGGCCGCACGCCTCGCGCACCCGAACGTGGTCAACGTGTTCGACCAGGGCCAGGACGCCGACATGGCGTACCTCGTCATGGAGTACCTCCCGGGGATCACGCTGCGCGACCTCCTGAAGGACTACAAGCGGCTGACGCCCGAGCAGACGATCGACATCCTCGACGCCGTCCTGTCGGGTCTGGCCGCCGCGCACAAGGCCGGGATCGTCCACCGCGACCTCAAGCCCGAGAACGTGCTCCTCGCCGACGACGGCCGCATCAAGCTCGGGGACTTCGGCCTCGCCCGCGCCGCGAGCGCGAACACGGCGACCGGGCAGGCGCTGCTCGGGACCATCGCCTACCTCTCCCCCGAGCTGGTGACGCGAGGCGTCGCCGACGCCCGCAGCGACATCTACGCGCTCGGCATCATGGCGTACGAGATGCTGACCGGCGAACAGCCCTACGTCGGCGAGGCGCCGATGCAGATCGCGTACCAGCACGCCAACGAGTCGGTGCCCGCGCCGAGCACCCGGACCCCGTCCGTTCCGCCCGAGCTCGACGCGCTCGTCCTCTGGGCCACCTCGCGCGACCCCGACCAGCGCCCGGCGGATGCCCGGATCATGCTCGACCGCCTGCGCGAGATCGAACCGGCCCTGCGCCCGGCACGACCGCACACCGCGATGCACGACACGCTCGTCATCGGCGGCGCCGGGGACGTGCCCACGGCCGAGACCAGGGTGCTCGCCCCCGGCGGAGCGGCGATCGCGACGGCGGTCGACGAGGGCGACGACGATGCGGCCGCACTCGAGCAGTCCGCGAACCGCCGCCGGAACCGGGGGTACTGGCTCCTCGCGCTCGTGCTGCTGCTGACCGGGCTCTCGGTCGGCACCGGGTGGTACTTCGGCGCCGGCCCGGGCGCGCTCGCGAGCATCCCGGACACCGCCGAGATGCTCCCCCAGAACGCGACGCAGGCGCTCGAGGAGGCCGGCTTCGCCGTCGATCCCGCCGAGCGCAACGACCCCGTCGTACCGGCTGGCCAGGTCATCGGCACCGACCCCCCGGCTGGCGACCTCGCGCGCCGCGGATCGACCGTGACGATGCTCGTCTCCACGGGCCCGGAGATCCTGCCCGTGCCCGACGTCGTCGGCCAGCCCGAGGACGATGCCCGCGGGCAGCTGGCCGACTTCACCGTCGCCGATGAGAGCGCGAAGCAGTTCTCGGCGGAGGTCGAGCAGGGTCTCGTCCTCGCGGTGCTCGACGCGGACGGCGCCCCCGTCGGCGCGGAGTACCCGGAGCGCGGCGCCCTGACGCTCGTCGTGTCGGTCGGTCCCGTTCCGCCCGTGGAGGGGCTCGCCGTCGGCGAGGCGCAGTCGCGGCTCGAGGGCGCGGGCCTCAGCGTGGAGTTCGCCGACCCGCAGTTCTCCGACGACGTCCCCGTCGACGTGGTCATCACCGCCGAATGGCTGGACGATCCCATGAACCCGGGCGACGTCGTCCGCCTCACGCTGTCGAAGGGCCCCGACCTCGTGGAGGTCCCGAACGTCGTCACGGGCCAGACCATCGCCGAGGCGCGCGCGCAGCTCGAGGAGGCGGGCTTCTCCGTGGCGTCGAACGTGCCCGGATTCCTCGAAGGCGCCGTCGTCGCCTCCGTGCAGGACCCCGCGGCCGGCGAGTCCGTCGCGCGCGGGTCCGAGGTCACCGTGAACTTCCAGCCGTAGTCGTCGATCCCGCGACGGGCGGGCCTCCCCATCGACCGGGTGCCCGAGCCTCGCTCGCATCCGGCGTCCCGCACGCGGAACGGGCGGCCGCGGCATCCGTCATGCCACGACCGCCCGTCGGCGTCGATGCGCGATCAGCGCACGGCGAGCTCCTCCGCGACGAGGAACGCGAGCTCGAGCGACTGCATGTGGTTCAGGCGCGGGTCGCAGAGCGACTCGTAGCGCGTGGCCAGCGTCTCCTCGTCGATGTGCTCCGACCCGCCGAGGCACTCGGTCACGTCGTCGCCGGTGAGCTCGACGTGGATGCCGCCCGGGTGCGTGCCCGCGGCTCGGTGCGCCTCGAAGAAGCCCGTGACCTCGTCGACGACGTCGTCGAAGCGGCGCGTCTTGTAGCCCGTGGGCGTCGTGATGCCGTTGCCGTGCATCGGGTCGGTGACCCACAGCGGGTTCGCGTCGGATGCCTTGATCGCCTCCAGCAGCGGGGGCAGGGAATCCCGGATCTTGCCGGCGCCCATGCGCGTGATGAACGTGAGACGGCCGGGCTCGCGGTTCGGATCGAGCTTCTCGACGAGCTCGAGCATGACCTCCGGCGTCGTCGTCGGACCGAGCTTCACGCCGATCGGGTTCCGCACGCGGGACAGGAAGTCGACGTGCGCACCGTCGAGTTCACGAGTGCGCTCGCCGATCCAGATGAAGTGCGCCGACGTGTTGTACGGCGTGCCGGTCCGCGAGTCGATGCGGGTCATCGGGCGCTCGTAGTCCATCAACAGGCCCTCGTGGCCCGTGTAGAACTCGGTGCGTCGGAGCTCGTCGAAGTCGGCGCCGCAGGCGTCCATGAACTTGACCGCGCGATCGATCTCGCGGGCGAGCTTCTCGTACCGGATGTTCGCCGGGTTCGCGGCGAAGCCCTGGTTCCACGCGTGCACCTGTCGCAGGTCGGCGAAGCCGCCCTGCGTGAACGCGCGGATCAGGTTCAGCGTCGAGGCCGCCATGTGGTAGCCCTGCAGCAGGCGCGACGGGTCGGCCGCGCGCGACTCGGGCGTGAAGTCGTAGCCGTTGACGATGTCGCCGCGGTACGCCGGCAGGGTGACGCCGCCGCGGGTCTCGGTGTCGCTCGAGCGCGGCTTGGCGAACTGGCCCGCCATCCGACCCATCTTCACGACGGGCATCGACGCGCCGTAGGTGAGCACGACGGCCATCTGCAGCACGGTCTTCACGCGGTTGCGGATCTGGTCGGCGGTCGCGCCCGCGAACGTCTCGGCGCAGTCGCCTCCCTGGAGCAGGAACGCCTCGCCGCGCGACGCGGCCGCGAGGCGGTCGCGCAGCATGTCGACCTCACCGGCGAACACGAGCGGCGGCAGCGTGGCCAGCTCGGCGGATGCCGCGTGGGCGGCCTCGTTGTCGGGCCAACTCGGCTGCTGCTTGATCGGGAGCGTCCGCCAATAGTCGAGGCCGGCAATCACGGAGGGATCTGCATTCACGACCGGCTCGACGAGCTGTACCACTGGACTGTCCTGAGGGGGTGCGGGCGCACGCGGCGCTGAAACGAACGGGCGCCGCACGTCGCGACGCCGTGGTCACAGCCTACCGTGGGGCGACGGCCCGTTACCTCGACGGCGTCTGTGCTGCTCGCTGTTCCCGGAGCGTGCTCGCGTAGACGTCGACGTACTCCTGGTCGCTCAGCGCGCGCAGGTCGTAGACGAGCTCATCGGTGACCGAACGGAGGACGAACCGATCGCCCTCCATGCCGTGGAACCGCGAGAAGTCGAGCGGTTCGCCGAACACGATGCCGACGCGGCGCACCTTCGGCAGCCGCGTGCCGATCGGCATGATCTCGGCGGTCCCGATCATCGCGACGGGCACCACGGGCACCCCGGCCTCGAGGACCATGCGGGCGACCCCGGTGCGCCCCCGGTAGAGCTTCCCGTCCGGGCTCCGCGTGCCCTCCGGGTAGATGCCGAGGATGCGCCCCTCGCCGAGCACCCGGAGCCCGGTGTTCAGCGAGGCCTCGGACGCCTTGCCGCCGGAGCGGTCGATGGGAAGCTGCCCCGCGGCCTGGAAGAACACGCGCGTGGCCCAGCCCTTCAGCCCCTTGCCGGTGAAGTACTCGCTCTTGGCGAGGAACACGACCGGCCGGTCGACGATGAGCGGGAGGAAGATCGAGTCGATGAAGGAGAGGTGGTTCGACGCGAGGATGACGGGGCCCTCCTTCGGCACCCGTTCGAGGCCGACGACCCACGGACGGAAGATCGAGAGGAGCAGCGGCCCCACCACGATGTGCTTCATGATCCAGTAGAACACCCTGGTCCTCCGTCTCGTCCCGCTGCCCGGCAAGCCTAGCGCCGCAGGCGTCAGGCGTGCTCCTCGACCCAGACCCGCGCGAGGTCGGCGGCGCCGACGACGCCGGCGTCGTTGACGAGCTCGGCGATCACGAAGTCGGGCTCGGGGTGGTACCCCCGCGCCGGGAGGTGCTCGAGGAACGACTCGCGGATCGGCGCCAGCAGCAGCTCCCCCGCGACGGCGACGCCGCCGCCGAACACGAAGCGCTGCGGGTCGAGGACCGCCGACAGGCTCGCCGACGCCTCGCCGAGCCAGCGGCCGAGCTGCCGCAGCGC
>NZ_SDPL01000110.1 GCF_004135055.1 Agromyces binzhouensis
GGCGACGGCCGCCGCTGAGGCCGCGCGACTCGCGCCGGGCTCGCCTCGCATCGCGGGCTCCCGCCGCAGGCGCTCCCGGCCGGAGACCACGAACGCGAGGCTCCTGGCGTCGCGGATGGCGCGAGCCCCGATCGACGCCGCAACGCTCACCGCGAGCTCGAAGTCCTCCGCGTCCTCGTACGCGTCCGCCGCGAGGTCGAGCAGCACCATCAGGCGGCTGCGTCGCGTCTCCTCGAACTGGCGGACCATGAACGTGCCGGTCTTCGCCGAACTCCGCCAGTGGATGTACCGACGGTCGTCGCCGGGCTGGTACTCGCGCAGTGCGTGGAACGCGATGTCGCTCGCCGTGAGGTCGCGCGTCGGCGAGCCCTCCAGGTCCCGCAGGAAGCCCGTGCTGAGTGCGGACACCGCGACCGTACGAGGGTGCACGTGCAGCATCCGCACGTCGGACCACACGATCTCGCGTCGCATCAGCCCGACCGGGTCGGCGCGCACCGTGCGCACGGGGCCGACCTCGACCACGCCGCGCCGTTCCGTCGGGATCGCCACCCGCTCGTCGAACGTTCCTCCGCGGGGCAGCGCGGGCACGAACCGCGAGACGACCCTTCGCCCCACGGGGATCTCGAGCCGCGCGCCCGAGAAACGTCGGCGCCCGGGGTTGTGCGCGACGAGGCGCGCCTCGGCGGACTCGCCGACCGCCACCCGCGGCACGGGAAGCGTGAGCTCGATGGCGCCGGCGCCGCGGCCGACGAGCCACGCCGACGCGGCCGCGAGCACGACCACCGCGCCCCACCCGAGGATCGCGAGTTCGAGCCATCCGAGCCCGTACCCGAGGACCAGGGCGACGACGGATCCCGCCAGCACACTCCACCCGAGGGGCGTCACCACGCTGCGCCCCGCGCGCGTCCACCGTTCGACGACGGATGCCGCTCGCCGGGCAGCCACGACCACGCGCGCGATCGTCACCGCGAGGAGGCCCTGCTTCGCGGCCTCCTCCGGGATCGACGTGCGGGTCTGGAAGGTCACCCGGCCTGCCTCGCTGAAGGCGGCGGCGTCTCGATCAGCACCTGGGCGATCATGTTCGATGCCGTCACGCCGTCGAACTCCGCCTCGGGGTCGAGGATCAGGCGGTGCGCGAGCACCGGTTCGGCGAGGGCCTTGACGTCATCGGGCACGACGTAGTGCCGTCCGCGTCCGGCGGCGTGGGTCTTCGCGGCACGCACGAGGGAGAGCGCACCGCGGACGCTGACCCCCAGTCGGACCTCGGTCGCGCTGCGGGTCGCGTCGACGAGTCGGGACACGTAGTCGTTGATGGTGGGGTCCACGTACACGGTGCGCGCGAGCGCTGCCATCTCGACGATCTGGTCGGCGTCCAGGCGCGGCTCGACCCTGTGGTCGTGTGCGCGCTGGTCGGTGCCCTCGAGGATGCGGATGGTGGATGCATGGTCGGGATACCCGATCGAGGTCCGCATGAGGAACCGGTCGAGCTGCGCCTCGGGAAGCCGGTAGGTTCCGGCCTGCTCGACGGGGTTCTGCGTCGCGATCACCATGAACGGCTGGCCGACGCGATGGGTCTGGCCGTCGACCGTGACCTGGCCCTCCTCCATGACCTCGAGCAGCGCCGACTGCGTCTTCGGGCTCGCGCGGTTGATCTCGTCGGCGAGCACGATGTTCGCGAACACGGGGCCGGGGTGGAACTCGAACGCGCCCGACCGCTGGTCGTAGACGGACACGCCGGTGATGTCACCGGGGAGCAGGTCGGGCGTGAACTGCACCCGGTTGCTCGAACCCGCCACCGACTGCGCCATGGCGCGCGCCAGCGATGTCTTGCCCGTGCCGGGGACGTCCTCGAGGAGGAGGTGGCCCTCGCTGAGGAGTGCGGTGAACGCGAGGCGGATGACGCGGTTCTTGCCGAGCAGGATCTCCTCGACCGCTCCCACGAGCTCATCGAGGTTCGACGCGAAACGGTTGGCGTCCTCGGGGGTCATGGTCATGCGGTGCTCCTCGTGGGACTCATCGGGACTCGAACCTCGCGGTGACGCCCGCGACCTCAACATCCAACCAGACGAGGTCGCCGGGCTTGGCGCCGTTGACCTGGCAGGAGGTCGGGCTCTGGGCCGTGCGGCCCACCCGGTCGCCGTCGGCACCGCAGCGGTACGCGGCCGGGAGGCCGTTGTTCGCGGGCGCGGCCGTCCAGGACCAGGTCGCGGTCGCCCCGTCGTACGTCCGGCCCGGGAGCGCGAACGTCAGCGTCGGCGACTCCTCGCTCGGGAACGTGCCGGACCACGGGCCGCAGGTGCCCCACACCGTGCAACTGCGGACCTGGAAGCGCGCCGTCTGTCCGAACGGACGATTGAGCAGCTGGCGCAGCCATCCGGAACCCGAGAAGTCCTTCGGCGAACCGACCTGGGCGCCGGCAGCGTCGACCGCGATGATCTGGAGTCGCTTCGTGCCGCCGTCGACGTCGTCGATGTACCGGTCCCACGTCTCGGGGTTGGACCAGTCCATCCCGCTCCGGACACCGGAGATCGCGCCGGGCGCCGGACGGACCACGGTCGCCGCCACGTCGGTGGGCACGCAACCGGCTCGGTTCCAGCCCCAGACGACGAAGCCGTATCGCGCCGCCTCGACGTTGGTCCCGGTGAACTGGACGCTCGAAGCGCCCGGACCGACGCTGACCATCTCGGCCACCGAGCCGCCGACGGTCGGTGCGACGACCGAACCGGGCGCAGGGCTCGTCACCGAACAGGCCTGGGCTCCCCCGGGGACCGAGGTCTCGCCCTCGACGAGGCGCTGCACGAAGTATCCGCCCATGCCGTCGCCGTTGCCGTCGAAGGGCGACCACGACACCACGACGGTCCCGGCAGCGGGATCGGCGTCGACCGAGATCCCCCCGGCGATCGGTGCGCCGAAGGGCGTGCCGGTCGTGCTCGCCTCCGTCCACGCGGCGAGCGCGGGCAGCGCCCCGTTGCGCGCGCTGACGGTGATGCCCACCGAGCTGCCGTTCGCGAGGCCCTGCGACTCGACGGAGCAGACGGACGCGGTGCAGGCGCGATCGGCGTCCACCTCGATCGGCGAACCGGCGATCCAGACCACGTACGTGGTGACCGGGCTCCCCGACCCGGTCGACACGGGCACCCACTCGACGCGGAGCCGGCCGTCGAGCGGCACCGCTCGCAGTCCCGTCGCGGCCGGCGGGATGACGTCCGACCAGACCGGCGTCGGGAGCTGCACCGGGTCGCCGAGCCCGATCGCGTTGCGCGCCTGGATGCGCACCACCACCGCCGCTGCGGGGCCGTTGCCGAGCGTGGGCACGGTGCAGGTGGTCGCCGCGCACTCCGACGCGGCGAGCTCCGCGCCGCCGTCGGGGTCGAGCAGGCTGATCCGGTAGGCCTCGATCGGCGAGTTGTTCGATGCGCCCGCGCCGAATGCGAGGTCCAGCTCGCCGTCGCGGAACGCGGTCAGGCGTGCCTCGGTGACGGGATCCGGCCGGTCCTGGACGGAGATCGTCACCGTCCCCCACGCGTAGCGACTCGAGTCGTTCGTGGCGTCGGCGACCTGGTACTCCAGCGTGGTGTTCACCGGTTCGGCACCGGGCGAGACCGTGACCGAGAGCCGCGACCGGTCCGCGTCGGGAACGACCGCCAGCCCGGCCGGCAGGTTCTCGGCTCCCAGCCCGCGAACGCGGAGGACGCGGAGCGGCGTGCCCGGGAACGGGTTGCCCGCGGCGTCGTTGTCGAGCACGTCGACCGAGGTCGTGAGCCCGCGCGGTGCCACCGCGACATCCGGCGCAGGTCGCGCGATCGGCCGGGTGGACGGCACGACGCGCAGTTCGATGCGGCCGGGGGTCCCCTCCACGCCGTCGGCCGAGACGCCGACGGTGATCGACGTGCGCGTGCCCTGCGGCGTCGACTCCGACGCGCGGACGCGCAGTTCGGTCTCCTCGAGGGCGGCGCCGAATCCGTCGGGGAGGTCGCCGATGATGCGGTACTCGAGTTCGGCGTCCTCGGAGCCGGGCAGGCTCGTCAGGCGTTCGAGGTCGATCGCCTTCTCCTGCCCGGGCTCGAAGTCGATCACGCCCCCGTCGAACGCGGGCGGCTGACCCTCCTTCGGCGTGACGTCGATCGGGATGACGATCGTGCCGGTGCGCCCCTCGGGATCGTCGGCGGAGTCGCCGTCCGTCACCGTGAAGGAGATGGACGCAGGCCCGAAGTAGCCGGCCTCGCTGCGGAAGCGGACCGTGTCCGCGTCGACCGCGAGATCGCTCCCGTCGGAGTGCGACGCGCGCACGGTCGCCGCGTCGGTGAGTCGGACCGGGCGGCCGGATGCGGCGACGACGTAGTCCTCCAGGTCGAGGACGACCTCCTCGCCGGTCGTCACCTCGACCGGAGGGGCGTCCCTGCGGAGCTGCGGCAGCGCGTCGTCTCGCCCGGGCACCCAGATGAATGCGTACGCGCGCAGGTCCGGGTCGTCGGGGTGGGTGACGGAGAAGGGCACGATGCGGCGCCGATCCTGGACCTCGACGTGCACGGTGCCGCCGGAGGCGCGGGCTCCGTCGGCGTACCCCGGAACCAGCGCGACCTCCGCGTCGGCGGCATCCGCATCGGCGATGAAGACCTCGTCGAGGACGTCGACCTCGACCTCCTCCTCGTCGAGCACGTCGGTGAGGCTCAGGACGACGTCGGCCGCCTCGGGCCGGCTGAGCGGCGCGTCGGGGTCGGCCGTGATGCGCACGTAGCTGGACGCCGTCGCCTGGCGCTCGTTCTCGATGGTGTAGATCGCACCGTGGACTCCCGGACCGCTCGGGACGTCGACGACGACCATGTCGTCGTCCTGCTCGACGACCGTCCCCGGCGTGTTCGCCTCGACGCCGACGAGCCGCAGCGCCGACCCGTCCGGGTCGGTGTCGTTCTCCAGGACGCGGACGGCGATGGTCCGTCCCGGCCGCACCGTGACCTCGTCCTCGATGGCCACCGGATGCCGCGCCCCCTCCAGTCCGGGCGCGACCCCCACCCGAACGGTGCCCGTCGCCCGTGCGCCGAGGGCGTCGACGACCGAGTACGCGAACGTGTCGGTGCCCGCCGAGTACTCGCCGGCGTGGTACTCGAGCCAATCCGAGCCCCGATCGACGACGGTTCCGCGCTCAGGGTTGGACTCCTGGCCGATGAGCTGCACCGAGTCGCCGTCGGGATCGATCCCCCCGAGCGCGATCGGGATGCGGACGGTCCCGCCGGCGAGGACGCGCGCCGTGGCGGTGCGCGGAACGGGGGGCGAGTTGCTCTCCGCGTCCGCGTCCCGGACGGTGATGCGCACCGACGCCGTGCCGAATTGGCCGTCGGGGCCCTCGACGCGGTACACCGCCTCGAACTCGCCCGGCCGGTCGGGCGCGTGGTACCGCAGGCGCGATCCGGAGGTGAACAGCAGGCCGGCCTCGGGCTCCTCGACGAGCGTCGGCGAGAGCGTGAGCCGGTCGCCGTCGGGATGCTCGTCGTTGTCGAGCACGGGGATGTCGATGACGTCGCCGGTTCGCGCCGACGCGGTGTCCGCCACGGCGACGGGCGGCTGGAATCGATCGGGCCTCGGCACCTCCACGACCGTGACCGACCCCACGGCGTCGGCGAGGCCGTTGCTCACCCGGTAGTCGAAGGTCGTGGAACCGGTCGCGAGCGGCTGCAGGAGCGTGACCCGGAGGACGCGGTGCTCGACGACCTCGACCCGGAGCGCGGGATCGACCGGGTCAGCGAGTCCGGTGATGATGAGCAGGCCGCCCGTGGGGTCGATGTCGGACGCGAGGACGTCGACCTCCATCGGCTGCTCGAGACGGAGGAAGGCCGTGTGCGGCACCGTCACCGGCGTCGTGTCGCGCTCGGGTGGCGCCGAGACCTCGACTCGGACGAGACCGGTCGCCGTTCGTCCCTCGTCGGTGACGGTGTACTCGAGGTAGTGCGTGCGGACGTCGTCGGTCCGGAACCGGAACGTCCCGGCGTCGAAGTCGGGCGTGATCACCGCCCCGGGCTTCGACGGCACGGCCGTCAGGTGCGGCATGCCGGTGCCGCCGCGGACGTGCCGGAGCGGTTCGAGCTCGATCTCCTCCCCGGCGGTGGCGAGGGCCACGAACGACTCCGCGATGAGCGGCGCCTCGCCGGGCGCTCGCACGGCCACCACCATGGCGCCCACGCCCTCGTCGCGGCCGTCCGAGACGGCGAGGGAGACGGTTCGCGACGCGCCGTCGCCCGCCTCGTCGAACACGACGACGCCATCGGCCGTCGACGAGACCCGGTCGGGGGCGTCCACGCTCGCGCGTCGGAGGAAGATCGGGTCGCCGTCGGGGTCGACCCACTCGCCGAGCACGGCCGTCGTGACGCGCCCGCCCTGCTCGACCATCGCGCGGCTCTCGCGGACCTGCCTGGGCGCCTCGTTCTCCTCCGGCGGCCGGACGGTGATGCCGACGATCGCTCGCGCGCTCCCGCCGCGTCCGTCGTCGATCGTGTAGCCGAACTCGAACGCGCCCTGGGCCGATTCGCCGAGGGTCACCTGCACCTGCTGCCGGTCGGCGACCAGGTCGAGCCGGGCGCCGTCGGGCAGTTCGCCGTCCACCGCCGAGACGACGAGGACGTCGCCGTTGGCGTCGTAGTCGTTCAGCAGCACCGGCAGCAGCGTGGCGCGTCCGGGTCGGGCGCCGAACTCGTCGTCGAGCGCGACCGGCGCCACCTGGGCCTTCTCGATCGTCGGCGTCGCATCCGGATCGTTCTGCTCGACCGTCTCGTCGTCGCGCTCGATCGCGAGCAGGTCGTCCCAGTTGTCGATCAGGCCGTAGTCGCCGGATGCCGCCCAGGTCGAGCCCGACCGCCGGTCGTTCAGCACGACCGTCTCGCCGTTGGCCAGGAAGTCCGGCGACAGCACGCCGTCGACGCCGCGGAGGCCGACCTCGGAGCCGGAACCGCCGTCGCAGTGCCGCCAGGCGGTGCCGTCGCCCCACGCGGCGTGACGGCAGTCCTCGTGGATGACGGGTGCGGCGGGCTCCCCGGCGTGGTCGCCGGACAGCTCGACGGACTCCGAACCGTCGAAGGGGAGCTCGAGCAGTCGCTCGCGCGTGGCCAGCAGCACGGCGTCGCCCGTCGTGGCCGGCCGCTGCAGGACCGGGTCGTCGCCGGCGTCGGCGAGTCCCTCCAGGGACGTGCTCGCCCCGCCCTCGAACGTCACGACGCCCGCATCCTCGTCGAGGATCGCCCACCTGCCCGCGACCGAGGTGATCTGGGTCGCGGCGTCCTCGTCGAGCGGATCGAGTTCCCACGTCGCCTGCGTCCGATCGGGGTCCGCGGCCGAGACGCGCGAGATGACGCCGGTGGTGGGGGTGAACGCGAGGATGCGACCCGACGCGTCGACCGAGACGACCGACCCCGCCCCGAACGAGAGCGAGGGGTCGGCCTCCGCGTCGAACGCGGCGAACTCCTCGACCGGCCAGACCCAGAGGTCGCCGCCGGCGGTGACGACGACGCGGTCGCCGGCCAGCGCGAGTTCGGCGTCGCCGGGGACGGCGACGGTGGCGGTGACCGTCGACGTCGTCGGGTCCACGATGCCGACGCTGGCGCGATCCCGATCCATGACGAGCACCGTGGCGCCGCTCTGGACGACCTCGGATCGCGTTCCCCCGGTGTCGACCACCGCGTTCAGCTCGTGCACCGCGGTGTTGGCGCGCCCGACCGTCTGCAGTCCGTCGTTGGACACCCACACCGACGCATCGCCGAGGTCGATCCGCTGCGCCGTGTAGCCACCGGATGCCACGGCGATCCCGGCCACCAGCGCGACGACCGCCGCGACGGACGCACCGGTCACGATCGCGGAACGCCGTCGCGCCCAGAGGCTCCGGAGGTTCATCGCGGCACCTCGTCGACCTCGGCGCAGCGCTCGGCGCTGGGCTCGCCGGTCCTGCCGTCGCGCCAGACCGTGACGGAGGCGCACACGGTCCCCGGGTCGTCGAGCGTGACGGCGTACTCGGCCGCCCGCTGGGGCGCGGACGACTCGCCCTGCACGGTGACGATGTAGGCGTCGCCCTGCCGCAGGCCCGGGTCGTCCCACGCGAACTCGACGGTGGCGCCGTCGGTGCTCGCTCGGACGTCCGCGACGACGGGGATGTCGCGGGCGCTGCCGGCGACCGTCAGGAGGCCGGCGACGACGAGCCCGACGAACACCGCGGCGGCGACGGCGACGCCGAGGATGAGCCGCCCGGTCGACGGCGGCG
>NZ_SDPL01000111.1 GCF_004135055.1 Agromyces binzhouensis
CGTTCCGCGCTCCGCGCACGGCCGGCGGGGTCGGGGCGACGCTCGGGGGCGATCGCCTGCTCGACGAGCTCGGCCTGCCGCTCCGCGGCTGCGCGGAGACCGCGCAGGTGACGCGGCTCGATCCCGCTCGCGCGCAGTGCCGCCAACGCCGTGAGCAGGTCCCTCGCCTCCGGGCCGTACACCTCGGCGGGTCGGATGAGCGATGCGCTGACGGCCTCGTCGAGCAGTGCCGCGCCGGAGCCGGCCTCACGAAGCAGTTCCTCCCGGGAGTAGCGGGCGGCCGTCGCCCGGAACGCCGATGCGTCGACGACGCCCGGGAGCGCGGGAGTGCGACCGGCATCGATCTCGTCGAGGTGCGCGCGGATCACCTTCAGGGGAAGGTAGTGGTCCCGTTGCATCGCGAGCACGACGGTGATCCGCTCGATGTCCGCGGGTGAGAACTTGCGGTACCCCGCCGCCGTCCTGGCGGGGGTGACGAGGCCCTGTTCCTCGAGGAAGCGCAACTTGGACGGGGTCAGTTCCGGGAACTCCGGCTGGAGCTTCGCCAGGACCTGGCCGATGCCGAGCAGCTGTGGGGCGTGAGCCGGACGCCGCGCCGCGGCGCCCTCGCTCACCCGGTGCCCGTCGGCGCGAGGTCGTGTCGCGAAGCGTAGAACGTGAGGCGGTACTTGCCGATCTGCACCTCGGCGCCGTCGCTGAGCAGCGCCGTCTCGATGCGGATGCCGTCGAAGTAGGTGCCGTTGAGCGAATTCAGGTCGCGGACCTCGAAGGCCGTGCCGTGGCGGACGAACTCGGCGTGCTTGCGCGAGACCGTGACGTCGTCGAGGAAGATGTCGGCGTCCGGGTGCCGGCCGACCGAGGTGACCTCGGTGTCGAGGAGGAATCGGGCGCCGACGTTCGGCCCACGGCGGACGATGAGCAGCGCCGAGGCCGACGGCAGCGCCGCGATGGCCTCCTGCTCGGCCGCGCTCACGTCGGCGTCGAGGGCGCTCAACTGCGCCGCAGCCTCGCGGCTGAACCCCATCGTGGTGTCGTTCGGCTGGCCGACGCGATGCGCCGATGTCTCAGCCGACGGCTCACGCTCCTCGCCGTTCGCGCCGGTCTGGGTCATGTCGGAATCCGCCACCGCTAACCTCCCGGCTCAAGCGTATCGGATGCCGGTGCCCCGGACACCCGCGTCTCGCGGACGACACGCGCGGTCTCGATCGCGTAGATGACGCCCGCCCACCAGTACAGGAATGCGCCCCAGATCGTGACCGCCCACCCGAACGGCTCGCTGACCGGCTGCAGGACCGGGAAGGCGAGCCCGAGCATGATGATCGGAAGCCCGGTGAAGAGGGCGAACGTGGCCGCCTTGCCGAGCTGGTGGACGGGGAGCGGGCCGTAGCCGTGGTTCGCGAGCACGACGCCCAGGACCACGAGGAACAGGTCTCGCGCGACGATGACGACGACGATCCACCACGGCACGAGGTCGTTCGCCGCCAGGCCGATGAGGGCGGCGAAGATGTAGAGGCGGTCGGCGGCGGGATCGAGCAGCTGGCCAAGCCGCGTCACCTGGCCGAGCCGTCGTGCGAGGTACCCGTCGAGCAGGTCGGTGAAGCTCGCCACGATGAGCACCACGAGCGCCGGGACGTACTCGCCGAGCACGACGAGGACGAGGAAGACGGGCACGAGCAGCAGCCTGAGCATGCTCAGGATGTTGGGCAGCGTCCAGATCCGATCCGACACCCCCGTGCTCTTCTCGGCCACGTTCCGATCCTAGCGAGCGGTGGGGTCGCCAAGCCGGGCGCGCAACGCCGGCCAGGCCTCGGCGAACCGCGGATGCAGCGGCAGCGCGTCGACCGCGAGGACCGGCGTCCAGCGCAGGGCGATGCTCTCCGGGTCGGCCAGGCGAGGCTCGAACCGCCGGGCCGCGTCCGCCACGACCGTGGTGTAGGACCAGAAGCCGAGGTCGAGGACGCTCTCGAACCGCTCGGTGACGACGCCCGGCGGCATCCCGGTCTCCTCGGTCGCCTCGCGCACGGCGGCATCGAGCGCGGACTCGCCGCGGTGGCGCGCACCGCCGGGTATCCCCCAGGTGCCGCCGAAGTGGCTCCAGGCCGCTCGGTGCTGCAGCAGCACCGAGCCTCCCGGCTCGAGCAGGAGCAGGCCCGCGGCGCCGTATCGACCCCAGTACCGGGCGCCGCCGGGACCCTCCGCCCAGCCGTCCCCGCTCTCGCCCGTCACCCGTCCAGCATGACGCACGATGCCCCGCACGCGACATCCGTCGACCGCGGGGATGACGCCGGTCCAACTTTCGGTTGTTCCGCAGGACTCGACCCCGCTGCTAGCTTCAGGGTCACGAACCCCTGGTTCGTCGCATCGCCCAACGGACGAGGAGGCCACCATGAACCACACGACCGAGACCGTCGAGGACGAGGTGGTCCTGCTCGACGAATCGGGCACGCCCATCGGCCGAGCTCCGAAGAGCGCCGCGCACGGCCCCGACACCGCCCTGCACCTCGCGTTCTCGTGCCACATCGTCAACCCGATCGGCGAGGTGCTGATCACCCGCCGCGCCGTGACGAAGCAGACTTGGGCGGGCGTCTGGACGAACTCGTTCTGCGGCCACCCGAAGCCGGCCGAGCCGCTGCTGCACGCCGTGCGTCGTCGCGCCGACTTCGAGCTCGGGCTCGAGCTCGACACCGTCGAGCTCGCACTGCCGCTGTTCCGCTATCGCGCGACGGACGCGAACGGCATCGTCGAGAACGAGGTGTGCCCGGTCTACCTGGCGACCGCGTCCGGCGAGCCCGACCCGAACCCGCGCGAGGTCGCCGAGTACCGCTGGGTCGATCCGCGGGCGCTGGCCACCGCGGTGGGCGCGGCGCCGTGGGCGTTCAGCCCGTGGCTGGTGCTGCAGGCGAGGGAGCTGGAGCTCTTCCGTGCCTGAACTGCTCGATTCCGCCATCGATGAGGAGCTGCGCCGGTTCTTCGCCGACGCGCGGGAGCGGGCGGGCGAGTTCGGCAGCCACTACACGGCGTTGTGGGAGTCGATCGAGCAGCAGAGTTCCGGCGGCAAGCGCGTCCGGCCGCGCCTGGTCTGGGCCGCGTATCGCGGCTTCGGCGGGTCGGATCGCACGCTCGTCACCCACGTGGCCCTCGCGTTCGAACTGCTCCACACGGCGTTCCTGATCCACGACGACCTCATCGATCGCGACACCGTCCGACGGGGCGCGCCGAACGTCGCCGGACGGTTCGCGGCACGCGCCCGTGCCCACGGCGGCGACGCGCGGACGGGCGAGGTGTGGGCGGCGACCGCCTCCGTGCTCGCCGGCGACCTGGCGCTCAGCCGCGCGCACCGCGAACTCGCGATGCTGCCGGTCGACCGTGCGTGCCGCGAGTCGCTGCTCGACATCCTCGATCGCGCCGTGTTCGTCTCGGCCGCCGGGGAACTCGCCGACGTGGTGTCCTCGCTCGACGGATCGACCCCCGCGCTCGAAGGCGTGCTCTCGACGCTCGAGCAGAAGACCGCCGTGTACTCGTTCGAGGCGCCGCTCGCGGCGGGCGCCGTGCTCGCGGGCGCACCCGACTCGGCGGTGACCGCGCTCTGCCGGTTCGGCCGGCTGGCCGGTGTCGCATTCCAGATCGTCGACGACGTCCTCGGGGTCTTCGGCGATCCCGGGGTGACGGGCAAGTCGGCCTCGGCCGACCTCCGCGAGGGCAAGCGGACGGCGCTGATCGCCCATGCGGCGACCACGCCGTCGTGGCCGGGCATCCGGGACCGGTTGGGCGATCCGTCCCTCGACGACGAGTCGGCCGCGGGGCTCCGCGAGGAGCTCCGCGCGTGCGGCGCGCTCGACGCGGCCCTCGCACTCGCACACGAGCACGTCACGCTCGCCCGGTACGAACTCGACGCCGCGGACCTCCCCCAGGCGCTCCGCACCGAGCTCGGCGAGTTCGCGCAGCGCGCGACGGAGCGGGTGCGATGAGCCGGCGGCACGACCCGACGCTCCTCGAGCGCTACGCGGATGCCGCGGAGGCGAGCTCGGCGACGGTCATCGCCCGCTACTCGACCTCGTTCGGTGCGGCGGCGCGGCTCCTCGACCCCCGGTCCCGCGGCCGGATCAGGTCGGTGTACGCACTCGTCCGGGTCGCGGACGAGGTCGTCGACGGCGCGGCCGCCGAGGCGGGGCTCACCGTGGACGAGCAGCTGGAGGTCCTGGACGGGCTCGAGGCGGAGACGGAGCGGGCGATGGCGTCCGGGTACTCGGCGAACCTCGTGGTGCACGCGTTCGCGCGGGTGGCCCGCGAGACCGGGTTCGGCACCGAGCTCACGCGGCCCTTCTTCGCCTCGATGCGTCGCGACCTCGATCCGGCACCGTTCACGCCGGAGGAGATCGGTCCGTACATCCACGGCTCGGCCGAGGTCGTCGGGCTGATGTGCCTGGCGACGTTCCTCGCCGCCGACGCGCACGGCTCCGTCCAGGCCGCCGACCCGGAGCGACGAGCGCGGCTCGAGCGAGGGGCGGTCCACCTCGGCGCCGCGTTCCAGAAGATCAACTTCCTCAGGGACCTCGCCGTCGACTGGCGCACGCTCGGCAGGAACTACTTCCCCGGCGTGGATCCGGACGCCTTCACCGAGGCCGACAAGACGGCGATCCTCGACGACATCGACCGGGACCTCGAGATCGCCGGGGCCGCGCTCCCGGAACTGCCGAGACGCGCTCGGAGCGCGGTCGCGGCGGCGCACGGCCTCTTCGCGAGCCTGTCGGCACGATGCCGAGCCACGCCTGCGGCAGAGATCATCGCGACGCGGATCCGCGTCCCGGACGGCGAGAAGCTCGCGATCGCCGTCCGTTCAGCACTCACCACCGGAGGGAATCGACGATGATCGGGGAGTCCGAGCGGATCGTGGTGATCGGCGGCGGGATCGCGGGCCTCGCGACCTCCGCGCTGCTCGCCAGGGACGGTCACCGCGTCACGCTCCTGGAGGCGCGCGACGAACTCGGCGGGCGGGCCGGAAGCTGGTCCAAGAGCGGGTTCCGCTTCGACACCGGACCCTCCTGGTACCTGATGCCCGAGGTCTTCGACCACTTCTTCCGACTGTTCGGAACCAGCGCCGCCGCCGAGCTCGACCTCGTGCAGCTCGATCCCGGGTACCGCGTGTGGGCCGACGGCCATGCGGAACCGCTCGACATCCAGTCGACCCGCGCCGAGAACGTCGCACTGTTCGAGTCGATCGAGCCCGGCGCCGGCGCCGCACTCGAGCGCTACCTCGACTCGGCGGAATCCGCGTACGACATCGCCCGGCGGCGATTCCTGTACACGAACTTCGACGATCCCCGCTCCCTGCTCTCCGGTGAGGTCCTCCGGCAGTCGGGACGGTTCGCGTCGCTCCTCACGACCACCCTCGAGCGGTTCACGGCGCGCGCCGTGAACGACCGCCGCCTGCGGCAGGTGCTCGGCTATCCGGCGGTGTTCCTCGGCTCGTCGCCCGACGCGACGCCGGCGATGTACCACCTGATGAGCCACATGGACCTCGAGCAGGGCGTGTTCTACCCGCGCGGCGGGTTCTCCGAGCTGATCGAGCGCATCGCCGCGATCGCCGTCGCGGCCGGCGTCGACATCGTCACCGGCGCTCGCGTCGAGGCGATCGAGCTCTCGACCGGCGGGGCCCGACCGGCCGTCGCCGGCGCACGCTTCCGGTCCGCATCGGGTCGCAGCGTCGTCGCCCCGGCGCACCGGATCGTCTCGGCGGCGGACCTGCACCACACCGAGACCGAGTTGCTCCCCCGGCACGCGCAGACGTATCCGGAGGCCTGGTGGCGCCGCCGCAACCCCGGGCCCGGGGCGGTGCTCGCCATGCTCGGCATCCGCGGACAGGTGCCGGGCCTCGCCCACCACACGCTCTTCTTCACCGAGGACTGGCGCGAGAACTTCGGGTCCATCTTCGGATCCGACCCGCACGTGCCCGACCCCGCGTCGTTCTACGTGTGCAGCCCGAGTGCGACGGATGCCTCGGTGGCGCCGTCGGGCGACACCAACCTGTTCGTGCTGGTGCCGGTGCCCGCCGACACCGCGATCGGGCGCGGCGGGGAGGACGGCACGGGCGACCGGCTGGTCGAGGAGACCGCCGACCGGGCCATCCGCCGCATCGCCGAGGTGTCGGGGCTCGACGACCTCGCGGAGCGCATCGTCGTGCGCCGCACGGTGGGGCCCGCGGACTTCGCGGCCGACCTGAACTCGTGGCAGGGCGGCGCCCTCGGACCCGCGCACACGCTCCGGCAGTCGGCGTTCTTCCGGGGGACGAACCGGTCCCGGCGCGTGGACGGGCTGTACTACGCCGGCGGGTCGACCGTGCCGGGAATCGGCCTGCCGATGTGCCTGATCAGCGCAGAGAACGTGCTCAAGCGCGTGCGGGGCGATCGCTCCTCCGGGCCGATCGAGGAGCCCGCGGGGGCGAGCGCGCACGAGCCCGCCGACCCGAGCACGACCGTCGCATGACGGCGTTCGCCTACCTCGCCGGCCTGCTCGTCGTGATCGGATGCATGGCGCTCATCGACGCCCGCTGGCGCCTCGTGTTCTGGCGCGCGCCGATCGTCGCAGCGGTGACCGTCGTGGTCGGCGTCGTGTTCTTCCTGGTGTGGGACGCGGCGGGGATCGTCACCGGGGTCTTCTTCCGCGGCACGTCCGACATCGTGACCGGCATCGAGCTCGCTCCGGAGCTCCCCCTGGAGGAGCCGGTCTTCCTCGTCTTCCTCTGCTACCTCACGCTGGTGCTCGTGCTCGGCGCCGAGCGCGTGCTCGCGGCGCGCGAAGGACGGGTCCCCGCCTCCGAACGGGAGGGCCTCCGATGACGTACCTGCTGATCAGCATCCCGTTCCTCGCCGTCGCGGCGATCACCGCGTGGGCGGCGCGGCCACGGGAGCGCACGGCGTTCCGACGTCGCACGATCGCCACCGCGATCGGCGCTGCCGTGCTCCTCGTGCTCACGGCCGTCTTCGACTCCCTCATCGTCGGGACCGGGATCGTGGCGTACGACGACGCGCACCGATCGGGCCTCGCCGTCGGACTCGCCCCGGTGGAGGACTTCCTGTACCCGATCGCCGGCGTGCTGCTGCTGCCCGCGGTGTGGAGCATCCTCGCGGGTGCCCGCCGGAACCGCGCGGCGAGGGTCGACGGATGAGCGCGGCGCAGACGCGGGGCGGCCTCGGGCACCGGGCCGGCCAGGTCCTGCTCTCGTCGCGGCCGATCAGCTGGATCAACACCGCATTCCCGTTCGCGGCGGCGTACGTCCTGACGACCGGCCGCGTCGACGCCCTGCTCGTCGTCGGCACCCTGTTCTTCCTCGTGCCGTACAACCTCCTGATGTACGGCGTGAACGACGTGTTCGACTACGAGTCCGACCTGCGGAACCCGCGGAAGGGCGGAGCCGAGGGGGCGCTGCTCGACCCGAGCCTCCACCGCACCGTGGTGTGGGCGGGCATCGTGACCGCGGCGCCGCTCGTGGCGGTCATGCTCTGGCTCGGCGGCACGGACGAGCCGTGGTCGTGGCTCGTGCTGGCGATCAGCCTGTTCGCAGTGTTCGCCTACTCGGTGCCGGGGCTCCGCTTCAAGGAACGCCCGGTGCTGGACTCGGTCACCTCGAGCACGCACTTCGTCAGCCCGGCGGTCTACGGCCTCGCGGTCGCCGGGGCGGACTTCACCTGGCCGCTCATCGCGCTGCTCGTGGCGTTCTTCTTCTGGGGGATGGCGAGCCACGCGTTCGGCGCGGTGCAGGACGTCGTCCCGGACCGCGAGGCCGGCATCGCGTCGATCGCGACGGCGTTCGGCGCCGCGACGACCGTGCGGATCGCACTCGGCCTGTGGGCGGCGGCGGGCCTGCTGATGCTCGCCACCGAGTGGCCGGGGCCGCTGGCGTCGGTGCTGGTGCTCCCCTACCTGTGGGCGGCATGGCCCTTCCGCTCGGTGACGGATGCCGCGTCCGGCGCCTCGAACCGCGGTTGGCGTCACTTCATCCTCATCAACTACGCCGTGGGCTTCCTCGTCACGATGCTGATGATCTGGTGGGCGCTGGTCCGCTGACCCCGCGCTCCCGTGCGCGCTCCCGTCCTAGGCTTGGAGGATGGCGGAGCTCGACTCGGCGCGCGTGGACGCGTGGCTGTGGGCGGTCCGGGTGTGCAAGACGCGCTCGGCCGCGACCGCGGCGTGCCGCGCCGGCCACGTGCGCGTGAACGGCGAGCGGGCGAAGGCGG
>NZ_SDPL01000112.1 GCF_004135055.1 Agromyces binzhouensis
GAGGTCGAGTCGCCCGCGGGCGCTCGAGCGCACCTCGGGCTCGCGGAACGTCTCCCCCGCGGAGCCGTCGCCCGGGGAGCCGGACGCATCCGTTCCGTCGGTCCCGCCTGGTGCGGCCGGGTCCGGCCCGGTGACCTGCGAGGCGGTCCACCACGCGAGACCGCTCGCCCCGACCGCGATGGCGCCGACGGCGGCGGCGCCGATCGCCAGCACGCTGCGTCGGCTGGGTCCGGGGGTGGGCTCGTTCACTCGCCGAGGGCCGAGAACAGCTCGTAGACCATGAAGGCCGGCCAGAAGAGGCCCTGGAAGATCGCCCAGACGTACTCCCAGAACGCGTCGGCCTGCTGCCAGAAGTACACCCATGCCCCGAAGATCCCGAGACCGTAGATCGCGCCGCCACCGGCGAGACCCGCGTTCGACCCGTTGCTCATCCCGCACCTCCCGCTTCCGAGGCTAGGCGGCGACCCCGCCGTCCCACGGGCCGAACGACCCGCGCGGACCGACGGCCGTCGGGAAGGCTCGAAGCGGGGCCTGATCTCGGACCCGCGCGCCGGATGACGGCGCGCCATCCGCAACGAAGCTGGAGCAGCCATGCCACGCACGTACGTCGTCACCGGATCCGCGAGCGGCATCGGTCGCGCGACCGCCGACCTCCTGGCCGAACGCGGTCACCGCGTCATCGGGGTCGACCTGCGGGACGCCGACGTGAACGTCGACCTGACGACCGAGCAGGGCCGGGCCGACCTCGTCTCGGGCGTCGCCGACGCCTCCGACGGGCGCATCGACGCGATCATCGCCAACGCCGGACTGGCCACCCCGATCGCGAAGGCCGCCGCCGTCAACTACTTCGGCACCCTCGCGACGCTCGAGCGGCTTCGTCCCCTGCTCGCCGGGTCGGACGCGCCCCGCGCGGTCGCGACCGCCTCGATGGCCTCCCTGTTCCCGCCGGACGACGCGCTGCTCGACGCGTTCCTGGCGGGCGACGAGCCGACTGCGCTCGCGCGCGCCGCGGAGCTCGAGGCGGGCACGCCCGAGGAGGCGAACCTGATCTACGGCACGAGCAAGCGCGCACTCGCACGGTGGATCCGGCGCAACGCGGCCGGACCGGACTGGGCGGGTGCCGGCATCCCGCTCAACGCGATCGCGCCGGGCGTCGTCGTCACGCCCATGACCGAGGCCTACACGAACACGGAGGAGGCGCGGGCGGCGATCCTCGAGATGGTGCCCATGCCGCTGAACGGCATCTTCCAGCCGCGCGACGTGGCGTACCTGCTCGCGTGGCTCACCGGCGAGGAGAACGCGCACCTGTGCGGCCAGGTCGTCTTCATCGACGGCGGGTCCGACGCGGTGATCCGCGGCGACTCGACCTGGTGAGGGTCACCGGTCGGGCTGCTCCGACCCGTCGGGACGCTCGGGCCCACCGGGACGCTCGGGCCCACCGGGACGCTCCGGCCCGTCGGGACGTTCCGGCCCGTTCCCGTCCCACTTCGTGCCCTCGAGGTCGCCGCGCAGCGTGCCGGTGACCTCGTCGACCGCGGCACCGACCGTCGGCGCGAACCGGTCCGGCGTGAAGCGGTCGGCGAGCCCGTACCGTCGCAGCACGTCGACGACCGGGTCCTTCATCTCAGCGATGACGAGGTGGATGCCACGGCTCGCGAGCCAGTCGTCGAGTTCGACGAACTCGTCGACGGCGGTCGTGTCGATGTCGGTGATGGGCTCCGCCGCGAGGATCACGGTGCGGATCTCCGGGCCGGCCGCCACGACGCGCGAGCGCACGAAGTCGTCGAAGAGGCCGCCGTTGGCGAAGAACAGCGGTGCGTCGAACCGCACGATCACGACCCCCGGGATCCGCTCGCCCTCGGGATTGCGCGACAGGTCGTGGTAGCCGCGGAGTCCGGTGACCCTGCCGAGCTCGGCCCGGTACGGTCGCCAGGAGTGGTACACGAACGCCAACAGCGACAGCCCGATCGTCACGGCGATGCCCTCGATGACGCCGAAGACGAAGACCCCGACGAACGCGGCCGCCGAGAGCGCGGCATCCACCCGGTCCATGCCGACGAGCCGGACGAATCCGCGCACGTCGATGAGCCGCGCCGCCGCCGTGACGACGACCGCCGCGAGCGTCGCCGACGGCAGGAACTCGGTCACGCCCGGCGCGAGCACGATGAACAGGACGAGGAGCACCGCGCCGACGACGCCCGTGAGCTGCGACTTCGACCCCGCCTGCTCGGCGACGGGCGTCCGCGACGACGACGCGGAGATCGGGAAGCCGCCGAACAGCCCCGAGGCCACGTTGGCCGAGCCGATCGCCGCCATCTCGGCGCTCCCGCTCACCGTCTCGCCGCGACGCGCGGCGAGCGAGCGGGAGAACACCGCCGTGTCGGTGAAGGCGACGAGGGCGATGCCCGCGGCGGGGAGCGCGAGGCCCGGGACATCCGCCCATTCGAGCCCGCCGAGCGCGGGCGCGGGCAGGCCGGCGGGCAGCGCACCCACCACGGGCAGCCGCTCGTCGAGACCGAGGATCCAGGTGAGGAGGGTCGCCGCGACGACGGCGACGAGCACGCCCGGCACGGGCGATCGGAGCAGCGTCAGGCCGACGATCACCACGAGCGAGCCGAGCCCGAACGCCACCGCGATCGGCTCCGCCTCGCCGCCGACGAGGGCCGACCAGATCGCGACGACCTCGGCGACGGGCGAGTCCCCGTCGACCGAGAAGCCGAGCAGCGGCGGGACCTGCGAGATGAGCACGAGCAGGGCGATCGCGTTCAGGTACCCGACGCGGATGGGCTTGGAGAGCAGGTCGGTCACGAAGCCGAGGCGCAGCACCCCGCCGAGGAGCAGGATCGCGCCGACCATGATCGCGAGCAACCCGGCGAGCGCGACCGCCCGTTCGTCGTCGCCGACCGCGAGCGGCAGGATGGCCGCGGCGATGATCGGGGCGAGCGCCGAGTCCGGCCCGAGGACGAGGATGCGGCTCGGCCCGAAGAGGGCGTAGGCGAGCAGCGGCACGATCGTCGCGTAGAGGCCCGTCTCGGGCGGCAGCCCGGCGACGCGCGCATATCCCATGCCGGCGGGGATGAGGAGCGCGGTGACGACGATCCCCGCGCGCAGGTCGGGAACGAGCCAGTCGCGGCGGTAGTTGCGCGCGACCTCGACGCCGGGCGGCACCCACCGCGGCATCCGTCGCCGCCCCCGCTCGTCGTTCGCTCCCATTCGGCCCCCGTTCCGATCCTCGCGGATGACGCGGCCCCGCGTCAGGACTTCGCCGCGGTTCCGGCCGGCTTCCAGAGCGGTCTATGGGGCATCCGGTTCTCGCGGTACAGGCGGTAGGCGAAGGGCGCCCACACGATGAGCGCAGCGCCGACCCCGACGAGCGCACCGCCGATCGTGTCGCTCAACCAGTGCGCGCCGAGGTACATGCGGCTCAGCATCATGAGCACGGTCCAGGCGATGCCCGCGACCCACACCCACGTGCGCATGAAGATCAGGCCGAGGGCGGTCGCGATGAGCGCAGCCGCCGAGCTGTGCCCCGATGGGAAGGAGCCGAAGTCGGGGTGGACGAGGATGTCCTCGGGTCGGACCCGGCCGACCAGCACCTTCACGAGTCGCGTCACGCCGGCGCTCGCGAGCGCCGCGACGCCGAAGTAGAGCGCCGCCCACGGCCGACGCCAGACGAGCAGGCCGACCACGATGAGGATCGGGAAGACGACGTTCGAGAGCACGCCGCCGCCGAGCAGGTCGAGGACGAGGGCGCCGGAGGTGACGGCCGGCGTGCGGGCCGCGGAGAGCGAGGTCATCAGGTCGACCTCGAAGCCGAAGGGCCGGCGCTCGGAGTAGACGATCACCGTGCCGACGAGGGCGACGGCGACCAGGGCGATGATCCCCGCCGCCAGCCACGGGCGGCGGCTGACCCGGAGCGGCGCCGGAGCATGGGCGCGATGACCCGCGTTCGGTGTCCCCTGCTCGGTCGCGCCCGCGGTCGACGCATCGGGGCCCGAGCCGGCGCCGTCAGCGCCGCTCATCGCGCCCCCACGCCTCCGGGCGCCGGTCGGACTCGGCGATCTGCTCGGCCGTGCCCACGCGGACGGTGCGCCAGGTGTCGACGCCGATCACGAGGCCGAGGACCACGAGCGAGAGGAAGATCGAGCCGAGCGCGTCGGTCGCCCAGTGGTACCCGAGGTAGATGCGGCACGCCGCCGTGAGGAGCACCACCGCCGCCGCCGCGACGAACGCCAGCGTCGTGACGACGGGCCGACGGTGCCGCGAGAACACGAGGTACGTGCCGATGAAGAGGAAGTCGGCGACGCCCATGACGTGCCCGGAGGGGAACGAGGAGGTGGGGTCGTAGCCGAAGAGCATCTCGTCGGCCGGCGGCCGATCGCGTGCGATGAGCGGTGCGAGCAGCTGCACGACGATGACGCCCAGGATCATCCCGCCCGCGAGGAGCAGCGGCCGCCACGCGTGCTTCGCGAACACGCCCCACGCCACCGTCGTCACGAGGATGATGATGGGCATCGCGATGGGGCCGAACGCGACGGCGAGCACGATCATGAACGTCGTCAGCCACGCGGCGCGTCCCGAGTCGAACCACGCCTCGATCGGCGCGTCGATGTAGGAGAGGTCGTCGGATTCGAGGATCGAGTCGAGCACCACGAAGAAGCCCACGAGCCCCGCGACGACGAGCGCGCCGGCCACGATGTAGAGGTTGCGGCGGGCCCTGGCCGACAGGTACCGCTCCTCGACGATGAAGCGTTCGTGGAACCGTCGCCACCGGCCGCGATCGTCGCCCCGCGATCGGTCGTCCTTCGGCTCGGCGCTCGTCGAGACGCCCTCCTGCGCGTCGCCGCCCTGCGTCCCCGGCCCGGCTTCGGTCACGGCGCATCTCCTCTCGCCCTCCGCACCGGCGGAGGTTCCCACAGTATGCCGTGAGCCGCCGCGACGGCTCAGGGGGTTGCGCCCCCGCCGACTACGTGTCCCGCTCGACCGGCCCGACGTCCTCGCGGTGGTCGTCCACCCCGCCCGGCGGGAAGTCGTGCCGGTCGGGCCTCCGGCTCAGCGCCAGCACGCTCACCGTGAATCCTCCCCACACGAGCACGATCGCGAGGACGAGGAAGAAGATCGCGGTCCCGGTCATGAGCGGCCCCCCTCCTTCGGCGCGGTGGCATCAGCCTGCAGCATCCGGTCGGGCAACGGGGGCCACGGCCGGAACGCGTCCGGGCTGCGCCGCCACCGGATGCCGGTCAGCACGAGGGCCGCCACGACGAAGAACGCGACCGTGCCCCAGCCCATGACGGCGAGGTACCAGTCCGGGTACCCGGCGTAGCCCTCCACGATGAGCGAGGCGATGCGCTGGATCAGCATGTAGCCGAGGATGATCGGGGCGAGGACGCCCGCCAGCACGGTCCACACCCCGCCGACCCGGAAGGTCGAGACCGCGTTCAGGTGGTAGCGGAGCTCGGGTCCCTTGCGCAGCACCCAGAATGCGAAGATCCCGGCGAGCACCGCCGACAGGACGATGCCGATGTTGTTCGCCCAGTTGTCGACCGTGTCGAGCGCGATGAGTCCCGTCGTCGTCGAGAAGAGCAGCACCGAGAGGACCATCGACACGATGCCCACGCGCGTGGCCGCCTGGCGGGGGGTGAGTCCGAACTTCTCCTGGAACCCCGCCGACACGACCTGGAGCACGGACAGCAGCGACGTGAACCCGGCCATCGCGAGGGAGCCGAAGAAGAGGACGCCGAAGATCGGGCCGCCCGGCATCTGCGAGACGATCGCGGGGAAGGTGATGAACGAGAGCCCGACGCCCGTGAGGCCTTCGAGTTCGGCGATGTCGACGCCCTGCTCGAACGCGAAGAACCCGAGCGTCGCGAACACCCCGATGCCGGCGAGGATCTCGAACGACGAGTTCGCGAACGCGACCACGAGGCCGGGGGTCGTCAGGTTCGAGCGGCGCCGACGGTACGACGCGTAGGTGATCATGATGCCGAACGCGATCGACAGCGAGAAGAAGATCTGGCTGTACGCGGCGATCCAGACGTTGGGGTCGGCCAGCGCCGAGAAGTCGGGCGTGAACAGGGCGTTGAGCCCGTCGGCGGCGCCGTCGAGGAACAGCGAGCGGACCACGAGCGCGGCGAAGGCCACGACGAGCAGCGGCAGGAAGATCACGTTGATGCGCTGCACGCCGCGCGCGACGCCGAAGGCCAGGACCACGATCGCGGCGACCCAGATGATCACGAGCGGGATGAGCACCGCGGGCACGAAGGTGAACGAGAAGCCCGGGTCGCCGACCTGCAGGTAGTCGCCGACCAGGAACCCGGCCGTGTCGTCGCCCCAGCGCAGGTCGAACGAGAACACGAAGTAGCTCGCCGCCCACGCGATCACGACCGTGTAGTACAGCGCGATCACGAAGCAGATCATCACCTGGAACCAGCCGAGGCTCTCGAGCCACTTCAGGCGCCCGCCGCCGAGCCGGCGGAACGCCGTCGGCGCCGCGCCGCGGAAGCGGTGCCCGAGCGCGTAGTCGAGGAACAGGATCGGGATGCCCGCGGTCACGAGCGCCACGAGGTAGGGGATCAGGAACGCACCGCCGCCGTTCTCGTACGCCACCCCCGGGAAGCGCCAGATGTTGCCGAGTCCGACCGCCGACCCGATCGCCGAGAGGATGAAGCCGACCTGGCCCGTCCACATCTCGCGTGGCTGCGCCACCCCGTGCTCGCCTGCGGTTGCCGACATTCGCGCCTCCCCTGGCCGTCGCCGCTGGCCGCCGCATCCTCGCGCGCGGCCGAACCCTTGCACGCTACCAAGGCGGGGCCGGATGCCGCAGCACCGCGTCGACCGAGTTCACTCCCGCGTCGGCGGAGCTCACTCCGGGTCGGCGGCCACCAACCGGCCGGACGCGACGGCGCGCGCGAACGCCTCGTAGTCCCGCTCGTTCTGGTCGGCGTAGTCGGCGGCGAACGCCGCGATCGCGACGTCGAAGCGGTCGGACCCGCCGAGGTAGGCCGCGATCGCGACGCGGTCGCCCGCACGGGCGTGGGCCCGGGCGAGGGTCGCGCCGCACATCTGCGCGTACAGGAGGCCCGCCTTCGGCGTCATGAGCTCGACGTCCGCAGCGCCCTTGCCGTCGGCGAGCTGCCGCAGGTAGAAGTCCCGTCGGACCCCGTCGATGCCCGTGACGCGCTGCCACCCCAGGAAGACGTCGCTCGCGGCCTGCATCATGCGCTGGCCCAGCACCACCCGCTCGCCGTGGTTCTCGTACGGGCTCGGCGGCAGGAAGCGCTCGAGCACCGACGGCTGCGCCTCCTTCGCCTGCAGCATGAGCGGGTCGCGGTCGTCGCGCCCGCGCATCAGGATGACCCACGCCCGCGTGCCGACGCTGCCGACGCCGACGACCTTGCGTGCCATGTGCACGTAGTCGAACTCGGCGATGGGATGACGCTCGAGCGGCAGCGTCGTCCGGTAGTCCTGCAGCAGGCTCCGCATGATGCGCTCCTCGTCGGCGCGCGTCATGTCGTCGGCGACCAGCTCCTCGATCGGCACGATGAGCGGCGGATCGGCGGCGATGCGCATCACGCCGCCCTCGCTCCGGACGAGCCTGCTGAAGGCGCGGACGCTGTCTCGTCGACGCGCCTTCGCGAGCGTCGCCTCGCTCCGCTCCAGCTGCTTCCGGCCGATCCGGCTCGCCGCTCGCTCACGCTCGAACCACTCGCGGAGCGCCGCGGCGTCGAGGTGGTCGTACCACGCGTCCAGCACGCGTGCCTCGGCCGCCCGCCGCATCTGCTCCCGGTACGCCGCCACGCAGGTCAGGACGATCCGCCGCCGGTCGCGGTCGTCGAACCCGCGGTAGCGTGCCGCGATCTCGAAGCTCGCCGCGAGGCGCTTGACGTCCCATTCCCACGGGCCGGGCAACGTCTCGTCGAAGTCGTTCACGTCGAACACCTGGTCGCGCTCGGGCGACGAGAACAACCCGAAGTTCGACAGGTGGGCGTCGCCGCAGATCTGCGCGACGATCCCCGAGACCGGGGTGCTCGCGAGGTCGGACGCCATGATGAGCGCCGCCCCGCGGTAGAAGGTGAACGGCGACACGAGCATCCGCGCGTAGCGGATCGGCACGAGCTCGGGGACGCGCGTCGTCGCCTGCTCCTCGAGCAGCGACACCGGATCGGGCCGGTCCGCGGGCGGCGACCAGCCCGCGTGCGAGCCGCGAGGGGCGCCCGAGCGGGCCGCGCGTCC
>NZ_SDPL01000113.1 GCF_004135055.1 Agromyces binzhouensis
CGGCGGATCGTCGGGCGAGCGGTCGCCCGACGCCTCGGCGGCGAGGGCCTGGGCCTCGGCGGCGAGCTGCAGCCGGGCCTGCACCCGCAGGCCCTCGAGCGTGGCATCGAGCACGCCGTCGACGGGCCCGGCGGATGCCGCGAGCTCGTCGATCGTGGTGATGCCGGCCGCATGGAAGTGCGCGCGCTGCGTGATGCGGAGCCCGGCGACGAGCAGGAGGTCTCGGTTCGCCTGCACCTCGAGGTCGCACGTCGGGCATCGCCCGTCGAGCGCGTAGCGCGGGTCGCCCCACGCGACCGGCCCGTCGTCGGCGAGCCGCTCCTCGACGATCTGCCGCAGCCGGTCGCGGCGGAGGAGGAACACCGGCTCGATGTCCTCCAGCCGGTGCGAACTGGTCGTGCCGTCGCCGAGCAGCAGCTCGACGGTGTCGGCCCTCGGGATGCCGATGCGGTCGAGCTGCGCCGCATAGGCGGCGAGCTGCAGGAGCGCCGTCACCCGCGCACGCCGGGCGAGCTTGGAGTCCTGGACGAGGTACCGCCCGTCGGGCTGTCGCACGATGAAGTCGGCGAAGCCGACGAACCCGTCGTCGACGAAGGTGGCCTGGAACACCACGGGTGCGCCCGACTCGAACGCCGCATGGGTCGCCGCGACGGCGGCCTCGAGCTGCTCGGGGTCGCGCAGGTCGGGTCGCGCGATCTCGACGACGCCGTCGCCGAACTCGTCGCGATAGCGCTCGAGGACGCGCAACTCGTGTGCGTCGCCCATGCGACCGGCGCGCTCGAGCATGGCATCGGCGACCGGCTCGAACAGCGTCTCGCGCCCGAGCTTCACGTCGAGCTCGCGCAGGAACGCGAACTCGCAGTCGGACGCCTTCTTGAGGTCGCTCGCGCTCGTGACCACCGTGCCGTCGGCCAGGTACATCGGGCTCCCTCCGCCGTCGTCGTGGTGCCCACGCTAGCGGCGGCATCCGACATCGCGGCCGGCGCGGCGTAGGTGCGGCCTCCGACGACGGAGGCGAGCTCCGGCACGCGCGTGGTCAGTCCGGGACGGCCAGCGCGCCATGCTGGAGGCCGAGCATGCCCTCGACGGCCCCGTGGATCAGCGACCCGCGCTCGCTCGCGTCGCCCCAGCGCACGAGCGCCTGCGCGTTGAGCCCGTCGACCATGCCGAGGATCTGCCAGGCCGCGGCGTCGACATCCGGTGCGCGGAACCCGGCGCGATCGACGCCCTCCTCGATGATCCGGCGGAGGAGGGCCTGCCAGTCGTCCATCTGCGTCCGGACGGATGCCGCGAGCGCGTCGTTGCGACGGCCGAGCGCCCAGGCCTCGACCCAGACGATCGTGACGTCGTCGCGTGTGCCGTCGAGCAGCGTGTCGAGCAGGGTGCCGAGGCGCTCGGTGGGTCCGGGGAGGGCCGCGAGGAGGCCGGAGAGTTCGTCGAGCTCCTCTGCGACGATGTGCGCGAAGGTGTCCGCCACCAGCGCGTCCATGCTCGGCTGGTAGTGCGCCACGAGCGCCGGTGCGACGCCCGCACGTGCGGCGATGGCGCGCAGGGTGACCGCCGTGAGGCCCTGTTCGAGCGCGACGAGGCGCGCGGCCTCGACGATCTCGGCGGATCGCTCTGCGGGGCTCTTGCGCGCGGCGCGGGTGCGGACGGGTGTTGACATCGTGCTGCCAGTCTAGGTAATCTCCCACCTTATTGATCGCATGATCAATATATCGATCCGCTCGATCGAACATCCCGCCGTCGAACGATGAGGTTCCGCACATGAGCATCCAGACCCCGGAGGAGATCCGCGCCGCCGACGCCGCGACGTCCTCCGCAGCGCCCGCCGCGACCGCGGCATCCGTTCCCGCCCCCGCGACCGACCGCGTCGGCCACGTCGAGCAGCACGGCACCGAGCACGTCCCCGCCTCCGAGCGCCACGGCCGTCCGTCCAGCCTGTTCTGGGTCTGGATGTCGGCGAACGTCGGCTACCTCTACTTCGTCGTCGGCGGCGTGCTGATGCTCCTCGGCCTCCCGCTCTGGGAGGCGCTCGCGATCACCGTCGTCGGCAACCTCTGGTGGGCGCTCGTCGGATGGCTCGCGGTCAGCGGTCCCGCCTCGGGCTCGCCGAGCGTCGCGATCATGCGGGCGTTCTTCGGCATCCGGGGCAACAAGGTCTTCGGCGCCGGGCTCGGCGTGCTCATCGGGCTCTTCTACGAGGTCATCAACGTCGCGTTCGCGACGCTCGGCGCGATCGCGCTGCTCGCCCACTTCGGGATCGGCCTGCCGGCCGGCGGCGAGTGGATCGTCCTCGCCGTGATCGGCGTGCTCAGCTTCGTGATCGGCGTCTACGGCCACGCGACGATCCTCGCCCTCGCACCGTGGTTCTCGGCGGCGCTGGCCGTCGTGTTCGTCGTGCTCGCAGTCTTCGTGTTCGGTGCGGCCGACTGGGCGTACACCGCCGAACCGCTGCCCGTCGCCGACCACTGGGCGCTCGTCATGCTCGGCTTCGCGATCGTCGCCTCGAGCCCGCTCTCCTGGGGCATCGGCGCCGACTACGCCCGGTACCTGCCGGCGGACGTCTCGAAGAAGGCCGTCGCCTGGTACACGGCCCTCGGCGGCTTCGTGCCCGCCCTGCTCATCGGCGCGCTCGGCGTCATCGCCGGCACCGCCATCGACATGACCGATCCCGAGCTCACGATCGGCGAGATCGTGCCCGCGTGGTTCACGCCGCTATTCCTCGGCATGATCGTCCTCTCGAGCATCACCAACAACGTGCTCGTCGCGTACTCGACCGGCTTCTACGCGCAGGCGCTCGCCGAGCGCATCTCGCGACCCGCGACCACGATCGTCACCGGGATCGTCGCGACCGCGGCGGCCGGCTGGGTCCTCTTCCTCAGCCCGAGCTTCCTCGATGCGCTGAGCGCCTCGCTCGAGCTGTCGGTCACGGTGTTCGGCCCGCTCGTCTCGATCTACGCGATCGACATCGTGCTCCGTCGCAACCGCTACCGCGGCGCCGACCTCGACGACACGCGGAAGGGCAGCCCGTTCTGGTACCGCGGCGGCTGGTTCCTCCCCGGCGTCGTCGCCATGGTCGGCGCGATGACGGTCGCCGTGCTCTCGGCCAACACGACGCTCTACGTCGGTCCGATCTCGGCCGCCCTCGGCGGCGCCGACCTCTCCGCGCTCGTGGGGCCCGTGCTCGCCGCCGGCATCTACGCGATCCTGTGGCTGACCACCGACCCGTACCGCGATCCCGCGAAGCGGCCGGGCGCGGCATCCGCTGCCATGATCGAGACGGATGCCGCGGCATCCGCCCGCACCGAAGGAGTCGACGCATGAGCTGGCGCATGCCCGCCGAGACCGCACCGCACGAGCGCACCTGGATGGCGTTCCCCCGCGAGGGGATCACGCTCGGCGCCGAGGCGTCCGAGCGCGAGGAGGGCTATGCGGCCTGGACCGCCGTCGCCCACGCCGTGGCCGAGTTCGAGCCGGTCACGATGGTCGTCGACCCCACCGAGCTCGGCCGCGCGCGCCGGATGCTCGGCTCGCACGTCGACATCGTGGAGGCCCCGCTCGACGAGTTCTGGATGCGGGACTTCGGCCCGACCTTCGTGCTCGACGACGAGCGCCCCGGAGTGCTCGGCGCGGTCGACTGGGTCTTCAACGGCTGGGGCGCGCCCGAGTGGGCCGAGTGGAAGGTCTCGGCCGAGATCGCCCGCTTCGCTGCCGCGCACGTCGGCGCCGAGCTCGTGAGCTCCGTTCTCGTGAACGAGGGCGGCGGCATCCACGTCGACGGCGAGGGCACCGTGCTGCTGACCGAGACCGTGCAGCTCGACCCGCGCCGGAACCCCTACGCCGACCGGGCGCGCATCGAGGCTGAGATGGCCCGCACCATCGGCGCCACCAAGGCCATCTGGCTCCCGCGCGGCCTCACGCGCGACTACGACGACTTCGGCACGAACGGCCACGTCGACATCGTCGCGACGATCACCTCGCCCGGACGCGTGCTCCTGCACCACCAGGCCGATCCGGCGCACCCCGACTTCGAGGTCACGCGCGCGCTGCGCGCGCAGCTCGAGGGCGAGACGGATGCCGCGGGCCGAGCGCTCGAGGTCGTCGACCTGCCCGCGCCCGCGACCCTCCGCGACGAGGAGGGGTTCGTCGACTGGAGCTACGTCAACCACCTCGTGGTGAACGACGGCGTCGTGGCGTGCGGATTCGGCGAGCCCGAGGCCGACGAGCGCGCCGCGACGATCCTCGCCGACGCGTACCCCGGCCGGAGGGTCGTCACGGTCGACGCGCGCCCGATCTTCGCGCGCGGCGGCGGCATCCACTGCATCACCCAGCAGCAGCCCGCGCTGCCGAACGAGGAGACGGAGCGATGATGAGCGACACCCGCACCGAGTCCCGCACCGACACCGGCTTCGACGTCGTCGAGGCCCCGATCGCCGACCTGCGCGCCGCGCTCGAGGCCGGCCGCACGACCGCGGTCGAGCTCGTCGAGGCGTACCTCGCGCGCATCGACGCCTATGACGGGCCCGACACCGAGACGGCGCTGAACGCCGTCGTCGTCCGCAACCCCGACGCGCTCGAGGAGGCGCGCGCCTCCGACGAGCGCCGGGCGCGCGGCGAGGTGCTCGGGCCGCTCGACGGGATCCCGTACACCGCGAAGGACTCCTACCTCGTGAAGGGGCTCACTGCGGCATCCGGTTCGCCGGCGTTCGCCGACCTCGTCGCGCAGCGCGACGCGTTCACGATCGAGCGGCTGCGCGGCTCCGGCGCGATCTGCCTGGGCCTGACCAACATGCCGCCCATGGCGAACGGCGGCATGCAGCGCGGGGTCTACGGCCGCGCAGAGAGCCCCTACAACGCGGAGTTCCTCACGGCCGCGTTCGGCTCGGGCTCGTCCAACGGGTCGGGCACCGCGACGGCGTCGTCGTTCGCGGCGTTCGGCCTCGGCGAGGAGACGTGGTCGTCGGGCCGCGCGCCCGCCTCGAACAACGCGCTCTGCGCGTACACGCCCTCGCGCGGCGTCATCTCGACGCGCGGCAACTGGCCGCTCGTCCCGACCATGGACGTCGTGGTGCCGCAGACGCGCACGATGGCCGACCTGCTCGAGGTGCTCGACGTGATCGTCGCCGACGACGCCGAGACCCGCGGCGACTTCTGGCGCGCGCAGCCGTGGATCGAGCTGCCCGCGGCATCCGCCGTCCGGCCCGCCTCGTACCCGGCCCTGGCGACGGATGCCGCCGGAGGCAGCCCCGCGCTCGCAGGCACGCGCATCGGCGTGCCGCGCATGTACGTGAACGCCGACCCCGATGCCGGCACGGCTGCGCCCGGGGAGTCCGTGGGCATCGGCGGCGCGACCGGGCAGCGCATCGAGACCCGCGCGTCGGTGATCGAGCTCTGGGAGGCGGCGCGCCGCGACCTGGAGGCGGCCGGCGCCGAGGTCGTGCTCGTCGACTTCCCGGCCGTGACGAACTACGAGGGCGACCGCCCGGGCGCGCCGACGATCGCGACCCGGGGGCTCGTCTCGCCGGAGTTCCTGAAGCGCGAGATCGTGGACCTCTCGGCCTGGGGCTGGGAGGACTTCCTGCGGGCCAACGGCGACCCGGCGCTCTCGTCGCTCGCCGACGTGGACGGCGCGCGCATCTTCCCGCGCCCCGAGGGAGCGCTGCCCGACCGGTACACCGGCTTCGACGACGACATCGCCGAGTACCCCGGCTGGGTGCGCGCGCACCCCGACGCGACGTGGGACGACATGCCCGAGCTCGAGGAGGGGCTCCGCGGCCTCGAGGAGACCCGCCGTGTCGACCTCGAGCAGTGGATGGACGAGCTCGGCCTCGACGCGGTCGCGTTCCCGGCGGTCGCCGACGTGGGTCCGGCCGACATGGACGTGAACCCGGCATCCGCCGACCTCGGCTGGCGCAACGGCGTCTGGGTCGCCAACGGCAACCTCGTGCCCCGGCACCTGGGCATCCCGACCGTGACGGTGCCGATGGGGCTCATGGCCGACATCCGGATGCCGGTCGGCCTCACGTTCGCCGGTCGCGCGTACGACGACACCGCCCTGCTTCGCCTCGCCGCCGCGTTCGAGGCGCTCGCACCACGCCGCACCGAACCGCCCCGCACGCCGCGCCTCGGCTGAGCCGTCGGGCCCCCACCGCCCCGGTCCCGGGGCGGGTCAGAGGGGGCGCGACTGCTCGAGGGCCCTGCGGAGGCGGGGCTTGTCGAAGAGCCGGAGCATGGTCGTCGAGATCACCTCCACGCGGAGGCCGAGGAGTTGCGACGCGACACGCGAGAGGTCCCACGCGGCCTGCCCGCCCTCGACGATGTCGGTCTCCGCGAGGAGCACGAGTCCCGCCTCGCCGGGCGCCGCGGGCGCGGTGTCGAGGAGCCGGATGCCGCCCGCCCCGTGCGTCGCGAACGCACGCACGAGCTCGGTGCGCCGAAGGGCGAGTCGCTGCAGCGGCGCCAGGTCGAGGACGGTCGGCCGAGCGCTCGCCCGGGTATCGCCGGTGCCGTGGTCGCCGGGCGCCCCGTGCTCGCCGCCACCGTCCTCCGGGCCGAACTCGCCTTCACCGCTTCCGCCGCTCGTGGCCGGAGCTGCCAGGTATCGATCACGCTGCTCGGAGTACTCGGCGACCGCGATCGCAACGACGGCCTTCTTCGTGGTGCGCAGGAAGTACGCGAGCTCCGAGACCGTCCGATCGGTCGCCGCATCGACCTTGATCGGCTTCTCGTTCATGGCGTTCCGGTCCGAGCCCGGGTCCTCGTCATCGTCATGGTCACCTTCGTGGTCGTGGTCGTGGTCGGTGGTTGCGGTCGTGCGCGCGGTCTCTCCTGGGTCTCGCGCGGGACGGACGACGTCGTCTCCGGACTCGGTACCGAAGTACCGAAGTACCGAAGTACCGAAGTACCGGGCTCCGCGGGACAGGGACAGCCTGCGCCGCGGCTCGACGTCGGGCCGGCGCGCAGCGGAGCCACGTGGAGCGTGACGGCGTCGCCCGAGCAGTGGAGGAGGAGACGGCGCGAGGTCGTCAGCGGACGTCGAAGGTGCGCTCGTGGTGGCCGGTCGCACCGTCGGGGGCGACCGGGGCGCTCTCGGCCGTCTGGACCTCGCCGTCGGCGGAGATCGCCCGGACCCGGATCGTGTGGCGACCGGGCGCGGCATCCCATTCGTACCGCCACTGCACCCAGGTGTCGGCCGAGATCGCGGTGGCGAGGGTCGCGGGCTGCCAGGGGCCGTCGTCGACCCGGACCTCGACCGCCGAGACGCCCGTGTGCTGCAGCCACGCGACACCGGCGACGACGACCGTGCCCGCCTCGACGGACTGGCCCGCGCGCGGCACGTCGATGCGCGACGAGAGCTTGATCGGGCCGCGCTCGCTCCAGCCACGATCCGACCAGTACGCGCGGTCGCGATCGAACCTGGTGACCTCGAGCTCGGTCACCCACTTGGTCGCCGACACGTAGCCGTACAGGCCGGGCACGACCATCCGCACCGGGAAGCCGTGCTCGACCGGCAGCGGATCACCGTTCATGCCCACCGCGAGGACCGCCTCGCGGGCCGGGTCGGTGAGCGCCTCGAGCGGCGTCGACGCCGTGAACCCGTCGATGCTCCGCGAGAGCACCATGTCGGCGTCCGCGGTCGGGGCGGCCCGCGCGAGCAGTTCGCGGATCGGGTAGCCCAGCCACACAGCCGTGCCGATGAGCTCGCCGCCGACCTCGTTCGACACGCACGCGAGCGTCGTCACGCTCTCGCCGAGCGGCAAGGCGAGCAGCTCGTCCCAGGTGAGCTCGAGCTCCCGGTCGACCATGCCGTGGATCCGCAGCCGCCACTGCGCCGGATCGACCTGCGGCACGTTCAACGCGGTGTCGATGCGATAGAACTCGCCGTTCGGCGTGATGACCGGCGCCAGCCCGTCGATGCCGAGCTCGGCGGATGCCGGAACCGAGGCCGTCGTCGCGGGCGCGGGGAGCCGGAGCGCCTCGCGGACCGTGCTCACGGCCCGCGACCCGGCCGACAGCGCGGTCGAGGCGATCGCGGCGAGGACGCCGAC
>NZ_SDPL01000114.1 GCF_004135055.1 Agromyces binzhouensis
CGATCCCCGCGGCCACGAGGAGCGCCGCGAGCGTGGCGACCGAGCCGAGCAGCAGGGCCGACCGCGGCCGGCGCGCCCCGGCGGCGCCGAACCTCGCCGGGTCCTCGATCCATCGCTTCGACGCCGCGGCGACCGCGAACGCCGCGATCACCAGCAGTGCCATGAGCCACGGCGGGCTCGGCACCCCCGTGATGAACGGCACGAACATGAAGATCGGCCAGTGCCAGAGGTAGAGCGAGTACGAGATGTCGCCAGTCCATTGGACCGGCGGAATCCCGGTGACGCGTGCCGGAGACCATCCGACGGCCGGCATGCCCGCCCAGATGACGGCGAGGGCGCCGGCGACGGGCACGAGGACCACGACCCCGGGGAACACCTCCGGGTCGCGGAAGACGATGATCGGCACGGCGATGAGCGCGAGCCCCAGCCATCCCACTGCGGCCCGGAGCCGTTCCTGACCGGCCGCGACCTCCGGGACGAGGATGGCGAGGATTCCGCCGACGCCGAACTCCCACACTCGCGTGAACGTCGAGAAGTAGGCGAGGTTGTGGTCCTGCACGGTGAGGACGACGTTCCACGCGAATGAGGCGATCGTCGCGGCGCCGAGCACGACGAGCAGGGCGCGCCGCGGGTCTCGCGACCGACGGGCGGCGAACGCGATCGCGGCGATGATCAGCAGCGGCCACGCGAGGTAGAACTGCTCCTCGACCGAGAGGGACCAGAAGTGCTGGACCGGCGTGGAGGCGAGGTCGTCGCGCGCGGGGGCCTGCGAGTCGGCAGCGAGCAGCCAGTTCTCGAAGTAGAGCGCGCTCGCGATGACCTCGCGGAAGTAGGAGCGCCACTCGACCCTGGGGACGACGAGGTAGGTGAGCACGGTGACGGCGACGAGCACGGCCATGGCGGCCGGCAGGATCCGCCGTGCGCGGCGGAGGTAGAAGTCCTTCAGGGAGATGCGACCCGTGCGGGCCGACTCGCGCAGGAGCAGTGCGGTGATGAGGAACCCCGACACGACGAAGAAGACGTCGACGCCCATGTAGCCGGCGGGCGCGACCGCGGGCCACCCGTGGTGCAGCACGACGGCGCACACCGCGATCGCGCGGAGGGCCTGGATCTCCGGCCGCACTGCGGCCCGGGTTCGGATCGACGGGGGAACCATCCGGTCAAGGCTAACCCGAGGTCTCCTCGACGAGGGACGCGCTGCCCGGATCTGGACGCCCGCGCACGACTGTGGTAGCGGAACGACGAAGGGGCCGGGCCCGAAGGCCCGACCCCTTGCAGGTCGCGATCGCGAAGATTACTTGATGATCTTCGTGACGGTACCGGCGCCGACCGTGCGGCCACCCTCGCGGATGGCGAAGCCGAGGCCCTCCTCCATGGCGATCGGCTGGATGAGCTCGACCGTCATGTCGGTGGTGTCGCCGGGCATGACCATCTCGGTGCCCTCGGGCAGCGTGATGACGCCGGTGACGTCGGTGGTGCGGAAGTAGAACTGCGGACGGTAGTTCGCGTAGAACGGGTTGTGACGGCCGCCCTCGTCCTTCGAGAGGATGTAGGCCGTGCCCTCGAAGTTCGTGTGCGGGGTGACCGAGCCCGGGGCCACGACGACCTGGCCGCGCTCGACGTCCTCGCGCTTGGTGCCGCGGAGCAGGAGACCGCAGTTCTCGCCGGCCCACGCCTCGTCGAGCTGCTTGTGGAACATCTCGATGCCCGTGACCGTGGTCTTCTGCGTCGGGCGGATGCCGACGATCTCGACCTCGGAGTTGATCTTCAGCGTGCCGCGCTCCGCGCGACCCGTGACGACCGTGCCACGACCGGTGATGGTGAAGACGTCCTCGATCGGCATGAGGAACGGCTTGTCCTTGTCGCGCACGGGGTCGGGGATCGAGTCGTCGACGGCCTCCATGAGCTCGAGGACCGAGTTGACCCACTTCTCGTCGCCCTCGAGCGCCTTGAGGCCCGAGACGCGGATGACCGGGGCGTCGTCGCCGGGGAAGCCCTGCGACGAGAGCAGCTCGCGGACCTCGAGCTCGACGAGCTCCAGGATCTCCTCGTCGTCGACCATGTCGGCCTTGTTCAGCGCGACGAGCAGGTAGGGCACGCCGACCTGCTTGGCGAGCAGCACGTGCTCGCGCGTCTGGGCCATCGGGCCGTCGGTCGCCGCGACCACCAGGATCGCGCCGTCCATCTGGGCGGCACCGGTGATCATGTTCTTGATGTAGTCGGCGTGACCCGGGGCGTCGACGTGCGCGTAGTGGCGCTTCGGCGTCTCGTACTCGACGTGCGAGATGTTGATCGTGATGCCGCGCTGGCGCTCCTCGGGAGCGGAGTCGATCGACGCGAAGTCGCGCTGCACGTTGGTGGCCGACGGGTACTTGTCGGCGAGCACCTTGGAGATCGCTGCGGTGAGCGTGGTCTTGCCGTGGTCGACGTGACCGATCGTTCCGATGTTGACGTGCGGCTTGGTCCGCTCGAACTTGGCCTTAGCCACTGTGGGTCCTCCTCAGGATCCGTGTAGCAGCACCGGGCGCCGGATTGCGACCGGTGTGCTACGGGGTTGTGTTGTTATGTTACGCGAACCTGTCGGTCCGTGCGTTCGGGCGCTATTCGCCCTTGTTCTTCTGGACGATCTCCTCGGCCACGGCCTTCGGGACCTCCGCGTAGCTCTCGAACTCCATCGAGTACACCGCGCGGCCCGAGGTCTTGGACCGCAGGTCGCCGATGTAGCCGAACATCTCCGAGAGCGGGACGTGCGCACGCACGACCTTCACACCGGCGGCGTCCTCCATGGACTGGATCTGGCCGCGGCGCGAGTTCAGGTCGCCGATGACGTCGCCCATGTACTCCTCGGGAGTACGGACCTCGACGGCCATCAGCGGCTCGAGCAGGACGGGGTTCGCCTTCCGAGCGGCCTCCTTGAAGCCCATCGAGCCGGCGATCTTGAACGCCATCTCCGAGGAGTCGACGTCGTGGGCGGCACCGTCGGTGAGCGTCGCCTTGACGCCCACCATCGGGTAGCCGGCGAGGATGCCGACCTGCATCGCGTCCTGGAAGCCCGCGTCCACCGACGGGATGTACTCGCGCGGGACGCGACCACCCGTGACGGCGTTCTCGAACTCGTAGGTCTTGTCGCCCTCGACCTCGAGCGGCTCGAGCTTGAACTGGATCTTCGCGAACTGGCCCGATCCACCCGTCTGCTTCTTGTGGGTGTAGTCGTGACGCTCGACCGTGCGGCGGATCGTCTCGCGGTAGGCCACCTGCGGCTTGCCGACGTTGGCCTCGACCTTGAACTCGCGCTTCATGCGGTCCACGAGGATGTCGAGGTGCAGCTCGCCCATGCCCTTGATGACCGTCTGGCCGGTCTCCTGGTTGAGCTCGGTGCGGAAGGTCGGGTCCTCCTCGGCGAGCTTCTGGATGGCCGTGCCGAGCTTCTCCTGGTCGGCCTTGGTCTTCGGCTCGATGGCGACCTCGATGACGGGCTCCGGGAAGGTCATCGACTCGAGGACGACCTGGTTGTCCGGGTCGCACAGGGTGTCGCCGGTCGTGGTGTCCTTCAGGCCGATGACGGCGTAGATGTTGCCCGCCGTGACCGAGTCGACCGGGTTCTCCTTGTTGGCGTGCATCTGGAAGATCTTCCCGATGCGCTCCTTCTTGCCCTTGGTCGAGTTGATGACCTGGGCGCCGGAGTCGAGACGGCCCGAGTAGACGCGGACGTAGGTGAGGCGACCGAAGAACGGGTGCACCGCGACCTTGAACGCGAGCGCCGAGAAGGGCTCGGTCGCGTCGGCGTGGCGCTCGATGATCTTCTCCTCGTCGCGCACGTCGTGACCCTGGACCGCGGGCACGTCGAGCGGCGACGGCAGGAAGTCGATGACCGCGTCGAGCATCGGCTGCACGCCGCGGTTCTTGAACGCCGAGCCGCACAGGACGGGGTAGATCTCGGAGTTGACCGTGAGCTTGCGGATCGCGCCCTTGATCTCGTCGACCGTGAGCTCCTCGCCGCCGAAGAACTTCTCGAGCAGCTCGTCGCTGGTCTCGGCGACGGTCTCGAGCAGCTGCTGGCGGTACTGGTCGGCCTTGTCCTTGAGGTCCGCGGGGATCTCCTGGACCTCGTACTTGGCGCCCATGGTCACGTCGCCCTTGGCGTCGCCGGGCCACACGAGTGCGCGCATCTCGATCAGGTCGATGACGCCGACGAAGTCGTTCTCGGCGCCGATCGGGAGCTGGAGCACGAGGGGCTTCGCGCCGAGGCGCTTGACGATCGTGTCGACGGTGAAGTAGAAGTCGGCGCCGAGCTTGTCCATCTTGTTGACGAAGCAGATGCGCGGGACGTCGTACTTGTCGGCCTGGCGCCAGACGGTCTCGGACTGGGGCTCGACGCCCTCCTTGCCATCGAAGACGGCGACCGCGCCGTCGAGCACGCGCAGCGAACGCTCCACCTCGACGGTGAAGTCGACGTGGCCGGGCGTGTCGATGATGTTGATCTGGTTCTTGTTCCAGAAACAGGTGACCGCGGCGGACGTGATCGTGATGCCGCGCTCCTTCTCCTGCTCCATCCAGTCGGTGGTCGACGCGCCGTCGTGCGTCTCGCCGATCTTGTGGTTGACGCCCGTGTAGAACAGGATGCGCTCGGTCGTGGTGGTCTTGCCGGCATCGATGTGCGCCATGATGCCGATGTTGCGGACCTTGTTCAGGTCGGTGAGCACGTCAAGTGCCACGGGGTTCCTCCGGATGTTCAGGAAGGGAAGGGTGGGGGGTGAGCGGATACCGCGAGGCCGCCGCGAGCGCGAGGCCCGCGGCATCCGCTCGGCCCGCTACCAGCGGTAGTGGGCGAAGGCGCGGTTCGACTCGGCCATCTTGTGGGTGTCCTCGCGGCGCTTGACCGCGGCACCCAGGCCGTTCGAGGCGTCGAGGATCTCGTTGGTGAGACGCTCGGTCATGGTCTTCTCGCGGCGGGCCTTGGCGTAGCTGGTGAGCCAGCGCAGTGCCAGGGTGTTCGCACGGTGCGGCTTGACTTCGACGGGGACCTGGTAGGTCGAGCCGCCGACGCGGCGCGACCGGACCTCGAGGGTCGGGCGCACGTTGTCGAGGGCCTTCTTCAGGACCGCGACGGCGTCCTGGCCGGACTTGTTCGCGACGTTCTCGAGCGCCTCGTAGACGATGCGCTGCGCGAGGTCCTTCTTGCCGTCGACGAGGATCTTGTTGACGAGCTGGCTGACGACCGGCGAGCCGTAGACGGGGTCTGCGACGACGGGGCGCTTCGGAGCGGGTCCCTTGCGAGGCATTACTTCTTCTCCATCTTCGCGCCGTAGCGGCTGCGAGCCTGCTTGCGGTTCTTCACGGCCTGCGTGTCGAGCGCACCGCGGATGATCTTGTAGCGGACACCCGGGAGGTCCTTCACACGACCGCCGCGGACGAGCACCATCGAGTGCTCCTGCAGGTTGTGGCCCTCACCGGGGATGTAGGCGGTGACCTCGGTGCCGTTCGAGAGCTTCACGCGGGCGACCTTGCGGAGCGCCGAGTTCGGCTTCTTCGGGGTGGTGGTGTACACACGCGTGCACACGCCGCGCTGCTGGGGGTTGGCCTTCAGGGCGGGAGCCTTGGTCTTCGTGACCTTCGGCGAGCGACCCTTGCGGACCAACTGCTGAATGGTTGGCACTGCTTCTCCTTGTTGTGCTGCACGGTGACAGCGTTGATGGATTTCACATCACGACCCACCGGCACCGCCGAGCGGCGCTGCCTTTTCAGTGGTGGGTATGCCGTGGGGGCGTTCCGGCCGGGGGCCGGCGCCCTGGTGTGCGCACTGTGAGAACCCGCGCCGCCTCCGTGGATCCGGGGGATCCGCGGGCACGGCACGAGCGCGCGGCAACGCGCACACCCGACCAATGGTAATCCGGCGTCACGATGCGGTCAAATGACGCCTGCACGCCCTCGGCGAACGCCGGGCGGTGTCGACGGCGCGATCAGCCGGTCCAGCCGGGCGCGTCGAGTTCGCGGTCGAGGTCGGCGAGGAGCTCGGCGACCTGCGGCTCGACGAGCCGCTCGACCGCGTTGGCGATGCGCTGGCGGTGCCGCGCGAGCTCGGCGCAGATGCGCCGGCCGAGCTGCTTGGCGAAGTCGTCGGCGAGGCGCACCTCCTCTCGGAGCGCCTCCTTCTCCTGCGGGGTGAACGGACGCGGTGCGGGCTCGGCGGCCTCGGCCGCGGCATCCGCCTCGAGCCCCTGCAGCGTGAACAGGAACGGCTCACCGGGCGTCGGGTCGGGATCGAGGTCGAGCCCCAGGAACTCCGGGTCCAGGCCCTCCCCGGCGCGATACGGCCGCCTGGCCTTGCGTTCCTCGGCGAGGCGGATCTCGCGATGCAGCATGGGGAGGTTCCGTGCGGTGTAGTCGTCGACCGCGACGTCGATGATGCCCTTCATGCGCATCGAGAAGGCGTGCTGCACCGGGTGCGGCACGTCGACGTCGAGGCCGGCCGCGGCGAGGATCGGCGAACCGAAGCAGCGCGTGCAGAGGCGCACGCGACCGCGGTGCGTCCCCGGTCGCCACCGCGGCAGCCACGCCAGCCAGCGGTCGACCTCGTGGCTCACCCGGGCCTCGACCGATCCCTCCACGCGGTTCACCCTACTGCCGTCGACCGCGAGCGCCCGAGAACCCGTGAACGGATGTCCCGCCGCGGGCGCACGGATCACTCGTCGTCGTCGCGCTCCCACGGCCACCTGGGCCGTTCCACCCCGCCCTCCTCGGCGCGCACCGTGACCGCGGCGAGCAGGGCGACGAGCGCGCTCGCGAGCGGGATGATGAGCCCGAACCCGACCGACATGAACGAGAGTGCGAAGAGGAACGCGGCGAGGATGGTGCCGGTGGACGCGGAGTACGCGATCGTCCCGGCCACGACGCCGGACGCCCACGTGACGAGGAACGCGAGGCCGGCCATCGACCAGGCGCGCATCCCCCGCCCCAGGGCCGCCCCGAGCAGGAGCAGCAGGGCGCCGACGGCGGCGCCGATCGTGATCGGCCCGACGAGGCGGCCGGCGGCGGGATCGGCGATCGGCTCGAGGTCGGCGAGCAGGCTCGTGAATCCGAACGCCGCCACGATCAGCGCGACGTCGAGCGCCGCCGCGAAGCCGGCGACGGCCCACGCGGAGGTCGCGTTCGACGCCATGCTCCGAGCCTACGCCGCCTCGACGGGAGCACCGCCATGAGCGCACCCGACCGAGGGCGCGAGGGCGATCCGCTCCGCTAGCGCGAGGACGTCACCGGCTGCGGTCCGGCCGCGAGCTGGCGATCGTACTCCTCGCGCGCCCGGACGTTCCGCTCCGTCATCGTGCGGCCTCGCGCGGCGATCCACCCGCCGAACCAGATGGGCAGTTCGCGGGCGACGATGAACGCGATGATCGCGAACGGGTCGACCCAGCGCTCGGCGACGAAGTCCGCGGCCTGCTGCGGGGTGAACTGCCACGCCGCGACCGTGAGGAGGGAACCTGCGATGTAGGAGAAGTACACGATGATCCCGACCGCGAGGCCGAACACGGCCCAGGTCCACCACGCGGCGCGGTTGAGGATCGCCGCGAGCAGCGCGAACGAGAGGAAGAAGAAGACGACCGGGATCCAGAACACGGGCTGCGCCAGGAACTCGGTGTACACGCGGATGCCGTCGCCGCGACCGGCGCCGTACCACGTGATCACGAGGTACGAGATCCCCGCGTAGAGCAGGGCGAAGCCGACGGTCGCGATCAGGCCGACGAGCACGCCGAAGCCGCGGTTGCCCTTGTCCCTGGGCGGAGTGGGCGCCTGGACGTAGATCGTCTGCGGCATCGGCGGCGCCGGCGTCTCCGGTGCCGCCGTGGCCACGCCGGCTCCGGCTGCGGCGCCGACACCCGTCGCGCCGACCGTCTCGGGCACGCCGGTCT
>NZ_SDPL01000115.1 GCF_004135055.1 Agromyces binzhouensis
CGTCGCGACGGGGGCGCCGCCCGAACCGCCCGCCACGGCGGCCACGACCGGCGGCTCGCGCAGCACGCGCACCCCCAGGTAGGTGAGGTAGGTCGCCGCCGCGAACGTCAGCCCGACGATGATCCACGGCACCGCCGCCACGGCGGCGCCGACGCCGATCGCGACCGCCGCCACGGTCGCGAGGTAGCCGAGGAGGATCCCCGCGAGCGACGGCAGGATGGTGCGCTCCCGAGTCCCCGCCGCGATGAGGAAGGCCCAGTCGGGCCCGGGCAGGATCACCATCAGGGTCATCATCACCGAGCACGCGATGAGCAGTTGCACGTCCATGGGAACGAACCTAGGCAGGAGCGCGTGGAAGCCGCTGCCCAGTTCCACCCCGCCGCGCCGCGCTCGTGGAAGAATCCTCCACATGGATGCCATCGATCGGAGAATCCTTGCCGAACTGCAGCACGACGGCCGGCTGAGCCTCACCGAGCTCGCCGAGCGCGTACAGCTCAGCATGTCGCCGACGCACCGCCGCCTGCGCGCGCTCGAGGCATCCGGGGCGATCACCGGGTACCGAGCCGTCATCGACCCCGACGCGGTCGGCATGGGGTTCGGCGCGCTCGTGTTCGTCACGATGGACCAGGCCAACCGGGCGACCGTTCCCGCGTTCGACGAGGCCGTCGCCGAGATCCCCGAGGTCATCCAGGCGCTGCGGCTCTTCGGCGACCCCGACTACCTGCTGCGCGTCGCCGTGCCCGACCTGTCCGCCTACCAGCGCCTGTGGGACGAGCGGCTCTCGGCGCTGCCTGGCGTGCGTCGCGTCGAGTCGACCCTCGTGATGAAGACGATCGTCGACGACCGGCCGCTGCCGGTCTGAGCGGTCGCCGCTCCGGTGCGGGGACGGCGCCCGCGCCGGCGTCACGCCAGCCGCAGCACGACGCTCCCCCGCTTCCTCCCGGAATCGACGTAGCGGTGCGCCTCGACGATCTCGTCGAGGTCGTAGGTGCGGTCGACGACCGGGCGCAGGTCGCCCGCCTCGGCGAGCGCGGTGAGCCGGGCCATCCCGTCGGCGCCCATCGACCCGCCGGCCTGGTTCACGAGGATGCCGCGGCGACGCGGGCGGAGCGCGGCGCCGATCATGCCGGCCAGGTCGGCGATCACGAGCAGCAGTGCACCGCCCGGCCGGATGAGATGACCGACGCGGCCGAACGGCGCGTTGCCGACGCACTCGACGATGACGTCGTAGCGCGGATCGGCGCCCGGCGCGGCCGCGGCGAAGTCCTCGCGCGTGTAGTCGATGACGTCGTCGGCCCCGAGCGAGCGCACGAGCTCGGCGTTCCGCCCGCTCGTCACCGCCGTGACCCGGGCACCGCGGCGCTCGGCGAGCTGGACGACGGCCGTGCCCACGGCGCCCGATGCGCCGTTGACGAGCACCTCGGTGCCGGGGCCGACGTCGACCAGGTCGAGGTACCGCAGCGCGGTGTGCCCGCCGAAGAGCACCGCGGCCGCCTCCTCGAACGACAGGTTCGCGGGCTTCCGCGCGACCTCGTCGCCCTCGCCGACGGTCACCCACTCGGCGTGGCATCCGAAGCGCGCGCCGCGCATGAGGATCACCTCGTCACCGGGTGCGAAGCGCGTCACCCGCGACCCGACGGCCTCCACCACGCCGGCCGCCTCCATGCCGAGCACCGCGTGCTTCGGGCGGCGGAACCCGATCGCCGGCCCGACGAGGAGCCCGAGCCCGCGCGGCACCTCGCGCGTGCGCAGGCGATGGTCGGCGATGCTCACGGTCGAGGCGTGCACGCGCACGAGCAGTTCGTCGTCGGCGGGCTCCGGCCGGGGCCGGTCCGCGACGACGACGGACTCGGGGCCGCCGAACCGTTCGACGACGGCGGCTCGCATGGTGAGGGTGTCCGTGGTGGTCATGAGTACTCCCTTACGTCGTAAGTCTTACGTCGTAAGATACGCGCATCGACGCCCCGCGTCCATACCCGGCGGGCGAACCTCACGTTGTAAGGTGAACAGATGGGGCCGAAGGCATCCGAGGTGCGGACGAGCGCGCCGCGCACGCCGCTCACCCGCGAGCGCGTGCTGCAGGCCGCCTCCGACCTCGCCGACCGCGACGGGCTCGACGCCCTCACGATGCGCGCCCTCGCCGAGTCGCTCGGCGTCGAGGCGATGTCGATCTACTACCACCTGCCCAACAAGAACGCGATCCTCGACGGCGTCGTCGAGCTGACGTTCACCGAGATCGCGGCCGGGGTCCAGCGTCAGGGTCCGGCACAAGGGGATGCCGCGGGCTGGGCCGCCGCGGTCCGGGAACGCATCCTCGGCGCGCGCCGCGTGCTGCTGCGGCATCCGTGGGCCCCCGTCGTCATCGACCAGCGGAAGTCCTTCTCGCCGGCGATGGTGCGACACGTCGACGGCATCGTCGGCATCATGCGCGGCAGCGGGATGTCGCACGACCTCATCCACCACTCGCTGCACGCGATCGGCAACCGCATCTACGGCTACGTGCAGGAGCTCTCCGACGACGGCCAGGCACCGCCGCCCGGGCAACTCGAGCAGATGCAGTCGTTCGCGCCCCACCTCGCCGCCATGCTCGCCGACGTCGCCCACGTCGATCCCGAGTCGACGCTGGGCTGGTGCGACGACCAGACCGAGTTCGAGTTCGGCCTCGACCTGCTGCTCGAGGGCATCGAGCGCCGTCGGATCGCCGAGGCCGCCGCACGCTCCGCCCCCGCGACCGGGTGACCTCTGCGGCGGGGATGCGGTGCGACATCCGCCCGACCGCCGCAGGGGCTGGCCCGGCACCCGGCCCCGGCGTACGTTGGATCTCGAACGAGGAGGTTCGCGTGAGCGCCACCCGAGAGTCCACCGTCTCCACCGTCTCCGCCGTCGACGAGCAGGAATCCCGCGCGGTCGCGGAGGCCGCGCGCGAACAGGAGTGGCGGAAGCCGAGCTTCGCCAAGGGCCTGTACCTGGGGCAGTTCGACCTGTCGCTGATCCATCCGCACCCGAGACCCGACGCCGAGCGGGTCGAACGCGGCGAGGCCTTCCTCGCCGACCTCGAGGCCTTCCTGCGCACGGTCGACGTCGCTGCGATCGAGCGCGACGCCCGCATCCCCGACGACGTCTTCCAGGGGCTCGCCGACCTCGGCGCGTTCGGCATGAAGATCCCCGTCGAGTACGGCGGACTCGGCCTCGGCCAGATCTACTACAACCACGCGCTGACGATGATCGGCTCGGTGAACGCGAGCATCGGCGCACTGCTCTCGGCGCACCAGTCCGTCGGCGTGCCCGAGCCGCTCATGCTCGCCGGAACCGAGGAGCAGAAGCGGCGCTGGCTCCCCCGCTGCGCGGCGGGTGCGGTCAGCGCGTTCCTGCTGACCGAGCCCGAGGTCGGCTCCGACCCCGCCCGGCTGCAGGCGACGGCGGTGCCGTCCGAGGACGGCTCGGAGTACGTGCTCGACGGCACGAAGCTGTGGACCACGAACGGCGTCGTCGCCGAGCTGCTCGTCGTCATGGCCCGCGTGCCGAAGGCCGACGGGCATCGCGGCGGCATCAGCGCCTTCATCGTCGAGGCGGATGCCCCGGGCATCACCGTGCACCGTCGGAACGCGTTCATGGGCCTGCGCGGCATCGAGAACGGGCTCACCTCGCTGAAGGGCGTGCGCGTGCCGGCCGGGAACCTCGTCGGCCGCGAGGGCGAGGGGCTGAAGATCGCACTGACCACGCTCAACGCCGGCCGGCTCGCCATCCCGGCGATCTGCGCCGGCTCCGGCAAGTGGAGCCTGAAGATCGCCCGCGAGTGGTCGAAGGCGCGCGTGCAGTGGGGGCACCCCGTCGGGGAACACGCCGCGGTCGCGCACAAGGTCGCGTTCATCGCGGCGACGACGTTCGCGCTCGAGGCGGTCGTGGACCTCTCGGGCGTGCTCGCCGACGAGGACCGCAAGGACATCCGCATCGAGGCCGCACTGGCGAAGCTCTGGGCGTCCGAGATGGGATGGCGCATCGCCGACGAGCTCGTCCAGATCCGAGGCGGTCGCGGCTTCGAGACCGCCGAGTCCCTCCGGGCCCGCGGCGAGCGCGCGGTCGGCGCCGAGCAGCAGCTGCGCGACCTCCGGATCAACCGCATCTTCGAGGGCTCGACCGAGATCATGCACCTGCTGATCGCCCGCGAGGCGGTCGACGCGCACCTCACGGCCGCGGGCGACCTGATCGACCCGCATCTCGAGGTCGCCGATCGCCTGAAGGCGGCCGTCTCGGCGGGCGGGTTCTATGCGCGCTGGCTGCCGCAGCTCGTCGCCGGGAAGGGCGACCTCCCCGCGGCGTACGACGAGTTCGGCCCCCTCGCGACCCACCTTCGCTACGTCGAGCGCACGAGCCGCAAGCTCGCGCGCGCCACCTTCTACGGCATGGCGCGCTGGCAGGGCGGGCTCGAGCGCAAGCAGGGCTTCCTCGCCCGCGTCGTCGACGTCGGGGCCGAGCTGTTCGCGGTCGCGGCCTCGTGCGTGCGCGCCGCGATGCTCGCCGCCGACACCCCCGACCAGGGCAAGTCGGCCTTCCAGCTCGCCCACACGTTCGCCGAGCAGTCGCGGCACCGCACGGAGCGCCTGCTCGACGAGCTCTGGCACAACACGGACGCCACGGACGAGCGACTCGCATCGCGCGTGCTCGACGGCGACTACGCCTGGCTCGAGGACGGGATCCTCGACCCGAGCGAGGGCACCGGCCCGTGGATCACGGAGGCGATCCCGGCGGATGCGATGGACGACGTCCACCGGCGGGTGATCGGGTCGACCCGCGACACCTGAACGTCGAGCGTCGGAGGCGGGGATCGCCCCGCGCCGCCACAGCGACTTCCGAGCAGCCATCGGTACGCTCGGGTGAGTCCACCGAGTCCTGGAGGCGTCGAGCACCCCGTGCCCTACCCCACCGATGGTCCCCGCCGTCATCCCGCCCGCTCCGCTGAGGCGCGTCCGTGACCGCGGCCCTGCTGCTCCTGTTCGTCGGCCTCGTGCTGACCGCCGCGATCATCGCCGCGAACGGCTACTTCGTCGCCCAGGAGTTCGCGTACATGTCGGTCGACCGCGCTCGCCTCCGTGCGCGCGCCGAGCAGGGCGACGCGGCCGCGGAACGCGCACTCGCCGTCACGCGGCGCACGTCGTTCATGCTCTCGGGCGCGCAGCTCGGGATCACGGTCACAGGCCTGCTCGCCGGGTACGTCGCCGAGCCGTTCATCGGCGAGTCCCTCGGGGTGCTCCTCGGCGGCGTCGGCGTGCCGCCGAGCGTCGGCATCGCCGTCGGCACCGTGCTCGCGCTCGCCCTCGCGACGGTCGCGCAGATGATCTTCGGCGAGCTGTTCCCGAAGAACCTCGCCATCGCGAATCCGGAGCCGCTGGCCCGCGGCCTCGCGAGGTCGACCCAGGTCTACCTCGGCGTGTTCGGATGGCTCATCACGCTGTTCGACGCGGCGTCCAACGCCGTCCTCCGCCTCATCCGCGTCGAGCCCGTGCACGACGTCGACTCGAGCGCCACCGCCGAGGACCTCGAGCACATCATCGACGACTCGCGGGCGAGCGGCGACCTGCCGGACGAGCTGTCGATCCTGCTCGATCGCATCCTCGACTTCCCCCGCCGCGACGTCGAGCACGCCATGGTGCCCCGCGTGCGCGTCGACACCGTCGCGCCCGACACGCCGATCGCCGACCTGCGGGCGATCATGGCGAGCGGGCACACGAGGTACCCGGTGATCGGCGACCGCGAGGAGCCCATCGGCGTGGTGCACCTCGCCGACGTGCTGCGCGCCGACCCGCACGACCGTCGGGCGGTGCGCGAGATCATGCGCGCCCCGCTCGTCGTGCCGACGCTGATGCCGCTGCCCGACGCGCTCGACGCCCTGACGGAGACGCGGAACGAGCTCGCGTGCGTCATCGACGAGTACGGCGGCTTCAGCGGCGTCGTGACGATCGAGGACCTGGCGGAGGAGCTCGTCGGCGAGATCGCCGACGAGCACGACGTCGAGACGACCGCCGGCACGGAACGCGACGCGGAGGGCGTCTGGGTCATGGACGGCGACGTGCACCTCGACGAGGTCGCGCGCATCATCGGCCGCGGACTGCCACGCGGCGACTACGAGACCATCGCGGGCCTCATGATCGCCGAGCTCCGGGGCCTGCCGACGCCGGGCGAGGTGGTGGAGGTCGAGCTCCCCGTCAGCGGCGCGGACCTCGCGGAGCACGACGAGCCGGCGGCGACCCGACTGCGCATCGAGGTCGCCGAGATCGATCGCCACGTGCCATCCGTCGTGAGGGTCGCCCTCATCGAACCGGAGGTCGAGCGATGAACCCGTGGATCGTGGTCCCGGTCACCCTCGGGCTCATCGTGCTCAGCGCCTTCTTCGTGATCATCGAGTTCGCGCTCATCGGGGCGCGCCGCCACCGGCTCGAGCAGGATGCCGCGGACAGCGCGTCCGCCCGGGCGGCGCTGCGCGGCATGAACGAACTCACCGTCATGCTCGCCGGAGCCCAGCTCGGCATCACGGCCTCGACGTTCGCGCTCGGCGCGGTGACGAAGCCCGCGGTGGACGAGTGGCTCGGTCCGGTGTTCCTCGCGTGGGGCCTGCCCGAGTGGCTCGCGGGCGGTGCCGCATTCGCGCTCGCGCTGCTCATCGTCACGTTCCTGCACCTGGTCATCGGCGAGATGGCGCCCAAGTCGTGGGCCATCGCGCATCCGGAGCAGGCCGCGAAGCTCATCGGGCTGCCCTCCCGCGGCTTCATCCGCATCTTCCGCCCGTTCCTGCTGTGGGTGAACCGGATCGCCAATGCGCTCGTCGCGAAGACCGGGGTCGAGCCCGTCGATCGCGCCGCCGTCGGCGGACGCGACGCCGACACCATCCGCAACCTCGTCGAGTACTCCACGCAGGTCGGCGTGCTGGAGCCCGAGCTGCAGTCGCAGATCAGCGAGGTGATCGCACTGCAGGAGCTCTCCGTCGACGACATCACCAGGCCCGACGGCGCTCCGACCTCGGCGCCGGCGGATGCCACCGTGGCCGACGTGCGCGACGCGGCGCTCGCGTCGGGCCACCTGCGCATCCTGCTCGACGACGGCACCGGTCGGATGGACGAGGTCGTGCACGTCCGCGACACCCTGCTCGCCGCGGACGACGAGCGTGCGACCGACTTCGCGCGACCGGCCCTCCGGGTCGACTCGGCGATCCCGGCCTACGAGCTCCTCCGTCGCATGCGCGAGGAGCAGGTGCAGCTCGCCGTCGTCGAACGCGACGGCGAGCTGCTGGGCGTCGTCACGCTGACCGACGTGATCCAGCGCGTCCTCCCGGTCGCCGGGGAACTGCCCGAGAACCGGTGAGGATCGGCGGGGCCGCGGTTCCGCAGATCTGCGCGGCCTAGAGCAGCCGCCCGATCATCGCCGCCGCGCGCGCCGCGCCATCCGTCTCGACATCGCGGTAGTCGACGGTCCGGCCGATCTCCTCGGCCATCGCCGCGGCGAGGGCCTCGGGCGTGAGGTCGTCGTACTCCATGAAGCGGCCGGCCCGGTAGCGGTCGAGGCGCGCGCGCACGTGGAAGCGCTGCTCGAAGTGCTCCTGCAGCGGCACGTAGATGAACGGCACCTTCGCGGCGGTGAGCTCCATCGTCGTCGTGAGGCCGCCCTGCACGATCGCGAGGTCGCACGCCGTGAGGTGCTCGTGCAGGTTCGGCACGTACGCCCGGTACTCGACGCCGGGCACCTGCGGGAGGCTCGCCGGGTCGATGCGCGGCCCGGTCACGACGATCATGCGCAGGCCCGGGATGGCGCGGTGCGCCGCCCCCGCGCCGGCCACGATGCGCCGCAGCAGCGAGGCGCCGACGCC
>NZ_SDPL01000116.1 GCF_004135055.1 Agromyces binzhouensis
CTCCGCGGCCGGAGCCTCGGCGACAGGGGCCTCGGCGGCCACCTCGTCGACGGGCGGCGCGGATGCCGCGGCGGGAGCCTCGGCCTCGGAGGGAGCTGCGGGGGCCGGCTCGACGACGTCGTCGGCCTCGACGGCCGCGGTGCCGTCGGTGTGGGCGGAGATCAACTCCACGAGTTCTCCTTTTCGGCGCTTCGAGGCGCCCGCGATGCCGAGCGAGGACGCGAGCTCCTGGAGCTCGGCGACCTTCATGGTCGACAGGCGGGTGCGGTCCACGCGCTCCGCGTGGTCGGTTCCGTTGGTCACTGGGATTGTCCTTTCCCCTGGCCAGGCATTGGGGGTTGGCCGAGGAGAGCTGATCGCGGCACGTCGCAGACGTGCGCGCGAGGCGCAGATCTGCGCGATGGCGAAAGCATGAGATGCCGGGAATCGCACCGAACGGCGACGGCGCGAGTGGTGCAGCGCCGACCGGGTGCGGACCTCAGTCTAGCACCCGGTGGTCCGCGCTCGGACCACGCGCCACGCGGTGCGGCGCGGATCCCGAGGCGGAATCCGCGCGTCCCTCAGTCGCCGTCGACCGGCGTCACCGTCGCGCCGAGGAAGTCGACCGCCAGCGGGAGCGCCTGCCAGGCGGTGTCGGCCGTCTCCTCGACGAGGCTCGTGGCATCCGCCCGCTCGCTCGGATCGCTCGCGAGCACGAGGATCGACGGGCCGGCCCCCGACACCACGGCCGGATGGCCCGCCTCGCGCAACCGCCGGATGAGCCGATCGGTCTCGGGCATCGCCTCGGCCCGGTAGCTCTGGTGGAGCTTGTCCTCGGTGGCCGCGAGCAGCAGCTCGGGGCTCTGGATCAGCGCCGCGACGAGCAGTGCCGAACGGGAGACGTTGAAGACGGCGTCCTCGTGGGGCACCGACTGCGGCTGGAGGCTCCGTGCGAGCGCGGTGGACATCTCGTGCTCGGGCACGAGCACGAGCGGGGACACTCCGCGGTGCACCATGAGCTTCTTGTGGCGCGGACCCTCCGGGGTGACCCAGGCGATCGTGAGCCCGCCGAAGAGCGCCGGCGCGACGTTGTCGGGGTGCCCCTCGAGCTCCGTGGCGACCTCGAGCAGTCCGTCCGGGGAGATCTCGACCTCGGGCGCGAGCAGGCCCTTCGCCGCCATGACGCCCGCCACGATCGCCGCGCCGGAGGAACCGAGGCCCCGACCGTGCGGGATGGAGTTGTGGGCGACGAGGCGGATCGGGGGGAGTTCGCGGCCGAACCGGGCGAACGTGTGCGCCATCGCGCGCACCACGAGGTGCGATGCGTCCAGCGGGACCTCGCCCTCGCCGACCCCGTGCACCTCGATCTCGAGCCCGGAGTCGACGACCTCGACCTCGACCTCGTCGTACTGCGCGAGCGCGAGCCCGAGCGTGTCGAAGCCGGGACCCAGGTTCGCCGAGGTCGCCGGGACCTTGACGTGCACCTTCCGCCCGAGCAGGACGTCGTCCGTCGAGGGCGTCGCCTCCGCCGCGGCGGAGGCGCTCATGCGCCGAGCCCCAGCACCTCGGCGACGTGCGCCACGTCGGCGGGGACGACGGTCGGCGCGACCTCGGAGCCGTCGGGACGACGGAGCGCCCACTGCGGGTCCTTCAGTCCGTGCCCGGTGACCGTCAGGACCACCCTCGCGCCCGCCGGCACCTGCCCGGCCTCGGCTCGCTCGAGCAGGCCCGCGACGCTGATCGCGGAGGCCGGCTCGACGAAGATGCCGACCTCGGCCGAGAGGATCCGCTGGGCCTCGAGGATCTTGTCGTCCTCGATCGCGCCGAAGTACCCGTCGGTCAGGTCGCGCGCCTCGAGCGCGAGGTGCCACGACGCCGGGTTGCCGATGCGGATCGCGCTCGCGATGGTCTCGGGGTTGCGGACCGGCTCGCCGCGCACGAGCGGCGCGGAGCCGGCGGCCTGGAAGCCGAACATGCGCGGCAGCCGCGTCGCGTTGCCCGCCGCGATGTCCTCGCGGTACCCGCGCGTGTACGCGGTGTAGTTGCCCGCGTTGCCGACCGGGATGAAGTGGAGGTCGGGCGCGTCGCCGAGCACCTCGACGACCTCGAAGGCGGCGGTCTTCTGCCCCTCGATCCGGTCGTTGTTCACCGAGTTGACCAGGTGCACCGGGTAGTTCTCGGCGAGGTCGCGCGCGATGTCGAGGCAGTCGTCGAAGTTGCCCTGGATCTGGATGAGCTGCGCGTCGTGCGCGATCGCCTGGCTGAGCTTGCCCATCGCGATCTTGCCCTCTGGGACGAGCACGGCGGCCTTGATGCCGGCGTGCGTGGCGTACGCGGCGGCCGAGGCCGACGTGTTGCCGGTCGAGGCGCAGATGACGACCTCGGCCCCGCCCTCGACGGCCTTCGTGACGGCCATGGTCATGCCGCGATCCTTGAACGAGCCGGTCGGGTTCATGCCCTCGAACTTGACCCACACGTCCGCGCCGGTCCGGCGCGAGAGCGCCGGCGCGGGCAGGAGCGGCGTGCCGCCCTCGCCGAGGGTGACGATCGGGGTGGCGTCGGTCACGTCGAGGCGATCGGCGTACTCCCGGATGACGCCGCGCCACTGGCGCGACGGCGCCTTCGTTGCCTGGTGGTTCACTCTGCTCCTTCGACTCGGATGACGGATGCGACGGAGGTCACGACCGGGCTGTCGGCGAGCGCGGCGACCGTCTCGGCGAGCGCGGACTCACGCGCCTCGTGGGTGCCGATCACCAGCGTAGCCCGGCCGTTCTCGTCGTTGATGGTCTGCTCGAGCTCGCCGACCGAGACGCCGTGGTCGGCGAACACGTGGGCGATCGTCGCGAGCACGCCCGGCTGGTCGGCGGCCTCGATCGTGATGGCGTAGCGGGTCGTGATGCGGCCGATCTCGAGCACGGGGAGCTCGGCGTGCGTCGACTCGGCCGTGCCCGGCCCGCCGAGCACGTGGCGGCGCGCAATCGCGACGAGGTCGCCCAGCACGGCGGACGCCGTCTGCACGCCGCCCGCGCCGGCGCCGTAGAACATGAGCGGGCCGGCGGCCGCGGCCTCGACGAAGACCGCGTTGTTGGCGCCGTGCACGGCGGCGAGCGGATGGCTCCGGTGCACCATGGCCGGGTAGACGCGTGCGGACACGCCCTCCTCCCCCGTCTCGGGGTCGGCGAGGCGCTCGCAGATCGCGAGGAGCTTCACGACGTAGCCCGCACGCTTGGCCGACTCGACCTGGGCGGCCGTGACGCCCGTGATGCCCTCGCGGTGCACCTTGTCGACGGGAACGCTCGTGTGGAACGCCAGGCTGGCGAGGATCGCGGCCTTCTGCGCGGCGTCGTAGCCGCCGATGTCGGCGGTCGGGTCGGCCTCGGCGTAGCCGAGCTCGGTGGCGGTCGCGAGCGCGTCCTCGAGGGAGGCGCCGGTCGTGTCCATCCGGTCGAGGATGAAGTTCGTCGTGCCGTTGACGATGCCGAGGATGCGGTCGATCCGGTCGCCCGCGAGGCTGTCCCGCAGCGGCCGGATGATCGGGATCGCGCCGCCGACGGCCGCCTCGTACGAGAGCTGGGCGCCGACCTGCTCCGCCGCGGCGAACAGCTCGGGACCGTGGGTGGCCAGCAGCGCCTTGTTGCCCGAGACGACGTCGGCACCCGACGAGACGGCCTTCAGGATGAGCGTGCGCGCCGGCTCGAGTCCTCCCATGAGCTCGATCACGATGTCGGCGCCGAGGATCAACGACTCCGCGTCGGTCGTGAGCAGCTCGCGCGGCAGCGCGACGTCGCGCGGGGCGTCGACGTCGCGGACGGCGATGCCGACGAGCTCGATCCTCGCGCCGATGCGATTGGCGAGCTCGTCGCCCTGCTCGAGCAGCAGCCGGGCGACCTGGGAGCCGACCGAGCCGGCGCCGAGCAGCGCCACGCGGATGGAACGGTATTCGATCATGCGGTGACTCCGTGTGCGTCATCGTCGTGGTCGGACAGTCCGGCGTCGCGGGCGAGGAGGTCCTCCTCGCTCTCGCCGCGCACGATCACGCGCGCGGCGCCGCCGGAGACGGCCACGACCGGCGGTCGTGGCACGTGGTTGTAGTTGGACGCCAGCGACCAGCAGTACGCGCCGGTCGCGGCGACCGCCACGAGGTCGCCGGGGGCGACGTCGTGGGGAAGCCAGTCGTGGTCGACGACGACGTCGCCGGACTCGCAGTGCTTGCCGACGACGCGCACGAGCGCCGCCGGTTCGTCGGAGGCACGCGACGCGAGGCGCACCGTGTACGACGCGCCGTACATCGCGGTGCGGATGTTGTCGCTCATGCCGCCGTCGACGGACACGTAATGGCGCCAGCCCTCGTCGGTCGGCACGGGCTTCACGGTGCCGACCGTGTAGAGCGTGATGCCGGCCGGACCGATGATCGAGCGACCCGGCTCGAACGCGAGGCGCGGCACCGGAACGCCGAGCCGCCCGCTCGCGGCGGCGACCGCGCGCGCGATGCCGTCGGCGATCTCCTCGATCGGAGCGGGCCGGTCGGCCTCGGTGTAGGCGATGCCGAATCCGCCGCCGAGGTTCAGCTCGGGCACCGGTGCGACCGCCGACAGTTCGGCGTGCACCGCGAGCAGCCGCTCGGCCGACTCCGCGAAGCCGGCGGCGTCGAAGATCTGGGATCCGATGTGGCAGTGCAGGCCGACGAAGTCGAGCGAGTCGTGGGAGCGGATGCCGGCGACCACGCGCGCCGCGTCGGGGAGCGCGATGCCGAACTTCTGGTCCTCGTGCGCGGTGGCCAGGAACTCGTGCGTCGACGCGTGCACGCCCGAGTTGACGCGCAGCCGGACACGCTGCACGCGGCCGGCGCGCGCCGCGGCATCCGCGATTCGGAGCACCTCGACCTCGCTGTCGATGATGATCGTGCCGACGCCGGCGGCCACGGCGCGTTCGATCTCGCGCACCGACTTGTTGTTGCCGTGGAACCCGATGCGCGCGGGATCGGCGCCCGCAGCGAGCGCGACGGCGAGCTCGCCGCCCGTCGCCACGTCGATAGCGAGCCCCTCGTCGGTCATCCAGCGGACGACCGCGCCCGAGAGGAACGCCTTGCCGGCGTAGTAGACGGTGACCGAGGTGCCGACGGATGCCGCGGCCCGCTCGAAGGCGGCGCGGGTCCGGCGGGCGCGCGAGCGCGCGACCTGCTCGTCGACGACGTAGAGCGGCGTCCCGAAGCGCTCGGCGAGGGTCTCGACGTCGACGCCGCCGACGACGATCCGGCCGATGTCGTCGCGGTGCGCGCCCTCGGGCCAGACCGCAGGATCGAGCGCGCCGGCGTCCGCGGGCGCGCCGCGCATCGCGGGGACGGATGCGCTGGATGACACGGGGAACCTCACGGGACGATGGAACGACGGATCGCTCGGACGGCGAGCGAACCCGGATCGGTTCCTGAAGCCTCGGTGCGGGCCGCCCTTGTGGGGCGGCATACGGGCGAGTCTACCGACGCCGGTCGCGGCGGCCGAATCGACGACGACACCGGATGTCGCGGACGTGGCGCAGCCGGACCGGCGGCGTCGCTCAGCCGCAGGTGCCCGTCGTGGCGAGGGTCTCCTCGACGAGCGGAAGCCCGCTCGCCTCGAGCCGGACGGTCACGCGATCGGGCTCGACCTCGATGCCGGAGAGCTCGACCCCCTCGGGGAGCCGGTCGGCGACGCAGATCGGGACCGGGTCGCCGCCGAGCACACCGTCGACCAGGCCGGAGGCGTCGAAGCTGCCGCCCCCGGCATTGATGTCGGCCGCCACGGGCCGGAGCAGCACGCGGTCGCCGGCCGCCTCCGGCTCGGCGGTGATCGAGAAGCCGATGGGGATCCCGAGGAACGTGGTCTCGTCCTCGTACGCGACGGTCCCCTCGCCGAGGGTGAGCCCGCCGGTGATCCCCTGCGACGCGGCGATCTCGTCGACGGCGTCGCCGTCGATCGACGCCTCCGCCTCGCCGCGCTCGAGCGTCGCGCCCTCGGCGAGCGGGACGCCGTACGCCGTGACCGTCACGTCGACCGGGACGCCGTTCACCAGGAGCTCGGGCGCGGTGGCGACCATCTCGTCCATGCTCCCGGTCATCGCCTGCCAGAGCGCGGAGAACCCGATGATCTGGACGCGGACCTCGCCTTCGACGCCCTCGGGCAGCGACCGCTCGATCGAGTCGGCGACGTTCCGCTCGGCGATGCCCCGCCCGACCGTCTCGACGAGGACGAGCAGGGCGGCGATCACCGCGAGCACGACGAGGACGACGACCACGACGCGGCCGCCGCGGCGACGGCGGGGCGGCGGGGCGTCCGTCCCGCCGACCGGGTCGACGGGAACCGTGTCGGCGTCGCGTGAACTCATGCGGGCGAGGCTACATCCGCTCCGGCGCCGACACGCCGAGCAGGTCGAGGCCGTTGCGGATGACCTGCCCGGTCGCGTCGTTCAGCCAGAGCCGCGTGCGATGCAGGTCGCCGACCGGCTCGTCGCCGAGCGGGAGCACGCGGCAGTTGTCGTACCAGCGGTGGTAGAGGCCCGCGAGTTCCTCGATGTAGCGGGCGATGCGGTGCGGCTCGCGGAGCTCCGCGGCCTGGGCGACGATGCGCGGGAACTCCTGCAGCGCCCCGAGCAGCGCCGACTCGGCCTCGTGCTCGAGCAGCTCGGGAGCGAACGACGAGCGGTCGACGCCGGACGTCGCGGCGTTGCGGGCGACGGCCGCCGTGCGCGCATGCGCGTACTGCACGTAGAAGACGGGATTGTCGTTCGTGCGGCGGCGCAGCTGCTCGGGGTCGATCGCGAGGGGCGAGTCGGCCGGGTACCGGGCGAGCGTGTAGCGCAGCGCGTCGGTGCCGAGCCAGGCCTGCAGGTCGTCGAGTTCGATGATGTTGCCCGCCCGCTTGGACAGCTTCGCGCCGTTGATGCTCACGAGCTGGCCGATGAGCACCTCGATGTCGCGCTCCGGGTCGTCGCCCGCCGCGCCCGCGAGCGCCTTCAGGCGATGCACGTAGCCGTGGTGGTCGGCGCCGAGCAGGTAGATCTTGTGCTCGAACCCGCGGTCGCCCTTGTCGAGGTAGTACGCGGCATCCGCGGCGAAGTAGGTGTAGACCCCGTTCGCGCGACGGATGACCCGGTCCTTGTCGTCGCCGAAGTCGGTCGTGCGCACCCACACCGCGCCGTCCTCGTCGAACACGTGGCCCTGTGCGCGAAGGCGCTCGACCGCGGCGTCGATCGCCGAGATGCCGTCGTCGTCCTTCGCGTGCAGCGCGCGCTCGCTCGTCCACACGTCGAAGTGCACGTTGAAGCGCTCGAGCGACGCGCGGATCTCGGCGAGCTGGAGCTCGTAGGCGATCTCGCGGGCCGTGTGCAGCGCGACCTCGTCGTCGAGGTCGAGGAGGTGGGGCTCGCGCTCGAGCACGCGCGCGGCGAGGTCGGCGATGTACCGGCCCGGGTAGCCGTTCTCGGGGGTCGGCTCGCCCTTCGCGGCCGCGATGACCGAGGCGCCGAAATTGTCCATCTGGTTGCCGGCGTCGTTGATGTAGTACTCGTTCGCGACCTCGGCTCCGGCGGCGCGCAGCACCCGGCCGATCGAGTCGCCGAGCGCCGCCCAGCGGGTGTGCCCGATGTGCAGCGGACCGGTCGGGTTCGCCGAGACGAACTCGAGGTCGATCACGCGACCCGACAGCGAGTCGCCGTGGCCGTACGCGGTGCCGGCCTCGACGATCGCCCTCGCGAGCGCGCCGGCGGCCGCGGCATCCAGCCGGATGTTGATGAAGCCGGGACCGGCGACCTCGGCGCTCGCGACGCCGTCGACGCCGGCGAGGCCGGCCGCCAGCTCGGTCG
>NZ_SDPL01000117.1 GCF_004135055.1 Agromyces binzhouensis
TCCGATCTCGGTGGCGCCATGGCGCGGCTGCGTCGCGGCGACATCGTCGGTGCGATCCCGCTCCTCCGCCGCGTCGTCGACCGCGGCACGCCCGCGGAGGCCAGGCCGGCACGTCTCGCCCTGCTCGTGATCCGCGAACCGCTGACCCCACGCGATGCGACGCTGGACGCCCTCGCGGCCCTCGAGCGCGAGTGCGTCGAGGCGGCGGACCTCCCGCTCGCACGCGTCTGCCAGGGCGCGATCGCGGCGATCGCCGACCTGCCGTCGTCCACGGTGCGCGGCATCGTCGCCTCCTGCGATGCGGAGCAGCAGCCGCTGGCCGCGGCGTCCATCGCCGGCGTGGACCTCGTCGTCCGGCTTCGGCGCGGGCAGGTCACCAGCGCACGGGCGGCGGCCGTCGCGGACCGCTTCGATCGCATCGGATACGCGGACGTGGCGGCCTGGGCCCGGTCGTGCGGGGCGCTCGCGGCGGCGGTCTCCGGCTCGGAGCAGACGCGCGAGCTCATCGTCCGGGCGGACGGGTCCGTCCGGTCCTCCGGTGCGGACGGCGCCCGGGCACTGCTCGAGGTCGCGCAGTCCCTGGCTCCCGAACGCGCCGGAGCCTGGTCGGGCACGCGCGCCACCTGCCGGCGGCACGCACTCGAGACCGGGCTGCCCCGGCTGCCCTCCCTCGTCACCGATGCCTTCGCGCGGCAGCCGCACGCGACTCGCTCGGACTGGACGGGGACCACGGCGTCGCGTCTGCCCAGGCTCACGGTGGAGTGCTTCGGCGGGTTCCACCTGCGCGCCGACGGCGCCGAGATCGACCTCCGGACCGTGAGACCCCAGGCCCGTGCCCTCCTGCGGATGCTCGCGCTGAACTCGGGCGCCCCGGTCCACCGCGAGCTCATCGCGGAGATCCTCTGGGGCGATCTGGGAACCGAGTCCGCGGTGCACGCACTGCACGTCAGCGTGTCGAGCCTGAGGCGCGCGCTGCCCCGCCCCAGTGCGGACGACGACAGCTCGATCGTCGAGCGCGTCGGCGAGGCCTACCGACTCGGGGTCCTCGATCGTCGCGACTGCGACCTCGCCGACTTCGACGACCACCTCGCCGATGCGGCGGTGGCCAAGCGTCGAGGCGATGCGGAGTCGACGGCGCACGGCCTCCGCGCGGCCCTCGAGCGCTACACCGGGGACGTGCTTCCCGAGGACGGGCCGGCCGAGTGGGTGACCGGCGCCCGCGAACGGTATCGGCTACGTGCCTCGGAGGCCGCGGCATCCCTCGCGCACCTCGAACTCCGTCTCGGCTCGGCTCGCGCCGCGGTCGCGACCGCGACCCGCGCCGTGGACATCAACCCGTGGCTGGACGAGGCCTGGCGCACGCTGGTCGAGGTGCAGCGCCGCTCCGGTGACGTGCTGGCCGCCGAGCGCGCCGCGGAGGGCTACCGCCGCATGCGGGTCGAGCTCGGCGTCGACTGAGGAGGCGGCCGCCCCGCGCTTCAGCCCGAGACCACGACCGTCACGCCGACCGGCAGGTGCGCGGGGACCACGGCTGCGGCGACGCGCTCGAACCGCCGCTCGAGTTCGGCGCGGTCGCCGTTCGGCACGGTGACGGTGATCACCAGTCGCGCCTCGGCCGATCCGGGCAGCGGTGCACCCGGCGTCGGCGACCATGCGGTCGCTCCCGACTCCTCGACCTCGACCTCGGCGTCGGGCCCGGCGGCGAGTCGCATGGCATCGCGGATGCCGCCCGGAGTCCCGGCGCGCCGGTGCAACGCCGCGGCGCCTGCGACGATCGAGCGTCGCTGCTCCTCCGACCAGGCGTCGTCGAGCGCGACGTCGACCCAGCCGGCGAGCCATTCGAGGAAGTCGGCCGGGGCGGAGGACGGGCGGACGTAGGCCTCGAGGTTGTCGAGCACCGCGTAGACGGGCGCGATGGAGTCGTCGAAGGCGCTGGTCCACCGCATGAGGAACCCGTCCTCCTGGAGGATCCCGGGCAGCCGCATGCCGAGCGGGACCGGGTTGGCGAGCGGCATCCGGTTGATCCGCTCGTGCACCATCCCGCGCATGGTCACACCCCCGAGGTCACGCGGACGCTGTGCGCGAAGCTGTACACGAGCGCGGACGGCGCGAGCCCGATCCGCTGCACCGGTTCGCCGCGTTCGCCCGTGGCCGGATCGGCCTCGAACAGCAGGACGTCGTCGACCAGCTCGGCGCCGGGCAGCGACTGGAGCACGGCGTACACCTCGCCGGCGAGCACCGGGCGTCCGAAGGGCCATCCGTTGCCGTCGTTGCCGCCGCGGATCGGGTCGAAGTGCCGGTAGAGCGTGGCGAGCGCCTCCTCCTGCAGGCGCTTGACCGCCACGCGCGGGCCCGCGACCAACCGCGCCACCACCGTGACGCCGCGGTACTCGGGCGGCTCGATGAGGAGCCGCGTGCCCGCGATCCGTCGGGTCTCGAGGTCGTCGGAGATCGACTCCAGCAGCTCGGGCCCGGGTTGCAGGTCGGCGTAGTCGATCCGCCCGCCGGGGCCGACGGACACGGTCGGCACCACGAGCAGCCGGACCCCCGCGCCGCCCCCGTCGTCGACGGGGAGCGCGCGCGTCCTGCCGACGCCGGGCGCTGCGCGCTTCGCGAGCTGCTCGAAGTCCCCGAGCGTCACCGCGCGATCCCGAGTGCGGAGCGCGAGCGGACCGCGGACCTTCGCCTCCTCGACCGTCTCGCCGTCGGTGCCGTCGTGCGCCGCCTTGCGATTGACCGCGCTGCTGACGAACGGCACGGTGGAACGGAGCACGGAGAGGCTGCCGGCCGAGACGTTCCCGTGGAGCCCGCCCCCGACCCGGTACCGCGGCACGCGCAGCGGCGCACCCTTCGGCGGGACCGCGCCGTAGCGGCGGAGGCTCCCGTCCTGCTCGCGGACGGCGGGCGGGAACGAGACCGTGCCGGTCGCGCGGTCGACGACGACGTGCCGGTCGTCCTCCGTCGATCCGGCGAAGGAGTCGACCTCGGTCCACTCGTTCCATCCGCTCCCCGAGCCGACCTCGACGACGAACGCCTCGCCGTCGTCCACGACCGGCCGCTCCTGGAGCGCGAACGACTGCCCGGGCACGCCCTCGGAGAGCCCCAGGACCTCCTCGTCGACGGTCTTCGCGTGCATCGCGACGGCGACGCCGCCCACCGTGTCGGCCGACGCGTCGCGCACGAGCGGCGGCTGCTTGTAGGTCGGGACCCCCTCCTCGCGCTCGACGATGCGGCACCGGATCCATCCGGCGCGCTCGTCGCCGATGACGGATGCCACGTGGTCGCGCGCCACGATGAGCCGCACCTCGCCCGGCTGGTTGAGCCCGCCGGTGCGGTCGGAGACGAGGTCGCACGGGGTCCACCCCGAGCCGTTCCACGACTCCCACACGGTGGGCGGGTCGAGCGGGTCGACGCCGACGCCGCGGACGGTGCAGTCGAGGCGGATCCCGATCGCGAGCCCGGGCGCCGGCTGGTCGAGGCCGACGAGGAGTTCGTCGCCCACCTTCGGGGGCGTCCCGAACGCCTCGATCGGGTCGGCGCCGAGCCGCGCACCCCGGACGGTCGTCGCATCCCCCGACCGGCTGCCGACGTGGGTGAGCGACCGCGGCGGGATCTGCAGTTCGGCGGTGGTCTGGAAGACCACCGACTCGGCCTGCTCGTTCCGCGGCGTCCCGACCTCCGTCCTCGCCGGGACGACGACGACGTCGGTGCGCGGCGCCGCGAGCCACATCACGACATCGGCGGTGGCCGCCGTCGGCGGGTAGAGCGTGATCCCGATGAGGTCGAGGAAGGCGACGTACAGCTTGTCGGGAACGCGGTTGAGCCGGTAGAACAGCTCGTCGGCCATGAACGCGAACGCCTCGATGAGGGTGACGCCGGGGTCGGAGACGTTGTGGTCCGTCCACTCGGGGCAGCGCAGCGCGACGAGGCGCTTCGCGTCGTCGACGAGGTCCTGGAATCGGCGGTCGTCGAGGTTCGGTGCTGGCAGGCTCATGGCGTCGCCTCCGATGCGCGCTCCGGAATCACGTAGAACGGGAAGACGAGGTTGCGCGGGTCGTTCGAGCCGCGGATGGCGTAGCCGATGTCGATCAGGAGCAGCCCCTCGTCGGCGCGACCGTACGAGACGGCCACCCTGGTGACGTCGATCCGCGGCTCCCACTGGCGGAGCGCGGTGCGCACCGCATCGCCCACGGCGCCCGCGGTCGCCGCATCCGCCGGCGCGAAGACGTAGTCGTGCACGGCGCACCCGAACTCGGGACGCATGGGGCGCTCGCCGGGCGCGGTCGCGAGGATCAACCGGATGCTCTCCTCGATCTCGTGGTCGTCCGAGGACAGCGCGATCCGGCCCCCCGTGTCTGCGCGGACGGGGAACGACCAGCCCCGCCCGACGAACTCCTGCGACATCTCCGACCCTCCGATCCCGTCTCGACCTCAGTTGATCTTCACGAGGCTGCCGGACACGACGGTCGAGCCGGACGACGACAGCTCGGCCGACGCCTTGCCCTTCAGCGAGACCTTCGCGCCGCTCAGGTCGAGCGACGTCGCCCCCTCGATCGCGACCTTCGGGGCCGAGAGCTTCAGCTCGGACCTCGCCGCGACCTCCACCTTCGTGCCGGAGACGGAGGCGTCTCCGCCCGCGGTGACGGTGGCGTCGCCCTCGGCCGTCACCTCGACCGGGCCGGCCGCGATGATCCGGATCCCCTTCTCCGCGGTCTGCGCGAGCGTCACGTGCTGGCTGCCCTCGTTCGTCGAGATGCGGACGGACTCCTCACCGGGCCGCTCGAGGAACTCCACCACCATGCCCGTCCGGGACGCGAAGCTCCTGCGGACGACCGAGCCCAACTCGACGGCCGACCCCCACCCGCCGTTCGGCTGGTCGAGGCCGTTGTACAGCCCGCCGAGCACGACCGGGCGATCGAACGACCCAGCCTCGAAGGCCACGAGCACCTCGTCGCCCACCTCGGGCATGATCATCGACCCCCGGTCGCCGCCGGCGCCCGCCTGCACGACCCGGGCCCATCCGCTCACGTACTCGTCGGAGAGGATCGGGAAGGTCAGCCGGACCCGCCCCTCCTCCTCCGCCCCGCCGCTGCCGTGGACGTCGCTGACGAGCGCGGTGACGACCCCCTGCATCGCCGAGGCGCCGCCGCGATCGGGCCTGGTCCCTGCACCGAGCAGGGACCGGTCGGAGGCGTCGCTCACGGTGAACGACGTCGTGTACCCCTGCTCCGGGGTGAACTCGTGTCGCGACTCGGTGACGACGTAGCGGCCGTCGAACGGCGCGCCGAAGCCCTGCAACCGCACCGCGGTGCCCGACCGGATCCCGGGATTGCCGAGGATCTGCGCCTCGATCTCCGCGAATCCGCCGGCGATCCGTGCCGAGAGCGACTGGGCGAGTCGATCCTGGGGCTGCTGGGAGCCCGTTCCCGCACCGCTCACGTACCGGGGGCTGGAGAACACGTTCGCGACCTTCACCGGGTCGACAGTGGGCAGGTCGGCCGACTCCGTCCTCGCGGGCGCGGTCGACACGACCTTCTGCTTCGCCGCGACGTCCCAGCCGCGGACCTCGACCTCGGGCACCTGCTCGGCGCTCGTGATCGTCGATCGGAGGTAGATCGTGTTGCGCCCGTGCTCGATGACGATCGGGTCGTCGACCGCCGTGGCGGAGTCGTCCGACGCGGTCGATGCGGCGGTCGGGGGCCCGAAGTCGAGCCGGCCCTCCGTGACGGCGAACACGCAGCCCGAGTCATCCGCGAGCCGCTTCAGGAAGACCCAGTCGCTCACGTTGTCCTGCGTCGTGTGCGGGCGCACGGTCGGCGGTCCCGAGATCGTGCCGGCACGCAGCCCGGCGCGTTCGGCCACCTTGCGCACGATGTCCGCCGTCGACATGTCGACGTACGCGGCGATGCGACGGCCGCGGAACAGCCGGTGGGAGGCGTCCAGCCCGCGGACCCTCGTGCGGAGCTCCCCGCCGACGTCCTCGCGATCGAGCGCGGTGACCTCGCCCTCGAGCAGCTTCCGCTGCCCCTCGGCGCCGTTCTGCGACACGCTGACCACGACCGCCGCCCCGATCTCGAAGCCGCCCTGCGCGAGGGCCGTCCCGGCGGTGTCGAGGAACTCGAGCTCGAACGAGTCGGGCAGGTTCGCGGCATCCGTCACGCGACTGCTCGCGAGCAGTGCCGAGACCTCGGGCGGCAGTGTCGAGCCGCCGACCGAGACGAGGACGAGGCTCGTGTAGGCGTCAACGGACGAGGGCACGGGCGATCTCCTTCCGCGCGATCACGCGACCGTCCGCCCTGGCGAGCTCCTCGAGCGTCGGGATCAGCACCGTGGCGCCCGGGCGGAGGCGCAGGGGGTCGTCGATGCCGTTCACGTCCGCGAGGTCCCGCCAGCGGGCGGGATCGCCGTACTCCGCGTACGCGATGGCCGCGAGCGAGTCGCCCTCGCGCACGACGTGCGAGTGCCGCGGCTGCAGGCCGCCGGAGGTCGGGTTCTGCTTCGACGGCTCGTTCGCGAGCTCCTCGAGCGCGACCGTGCACACGGCGCGCAGGGGCGTGCCGTCGGGCGAGAAGAGCGTGTACTTCGCGGCGACGCTCTTGATGTACCCGACGAAGCCCGTGAGCACGCCCCAGCGGAACTTGACCCACGGCGCCGAGGGGCGGTTGCCGTCGACCGATGCGCTGGTCGGGGTGCACGCCTCGAAGAGCGCCTCGACCCGCTTGACGACGCTCCCGTCGCGCTGCCGGGTCTCGTCGAAGTACATCTCGACGCTCATCTTCTGCGGGTCGGGTCCCTGGTACGTCGTCGGCGGCGCGGACGCGGACTTCTTCTGGCTCTTGCTCTCCCACTTCGCCGACTTGGTGACGGTCAGCTCCTTGGGGTTGAGCTGGAAGTCGATCGTCGTGATCAGGGCGCCGACCTTGCCGGGCTTCTGCCCGGGCTCGTGCACGTCGATGGCGGCGTGCACGAGGCTCGTCGTGTCCGAGGCGGTCGTCGTGATCGGCATGTCGTCCGCCTCAGTACGTCGAACCCGTGCGGACGAAGCCGTTGTGGGCGATCTCGAGCGTCTCGACGAGCACCTTGGGCTGGTCCGGGCTCAGCGCCGGACCCGACCACCGCACCGGGATGACGTCGTGCAGGTCGTAGGCCGCGACGGGCTTGTTGTCGGCGCTGCGGATCTCGATGCGGCCCGTGCCGCGCGACGGGCCGGTCACCGCCGCGACGACCCAGTTCACGATGGTGTCGGCGGTGCCCTTGCTCACCGGCCGCGAGAGCTTGATGTTCGGGTACTTCAGTCGTGTCGGGAACTGCCAGACGAAGCCGTTGTTGCCGCCCTCCTCCCTGGACTCGAGCACGACCTCGACCCCGAGGCCGTCGCAGGTCGCGAAGTCGCCCAGGTCGTGCTCGTCGAGATGCACGAGGTAGTGCACGCCGACGGCGATCTCGGTGTCGGTGAGCATGTCGCCTCCTTCGTTCGGGTCCCGTCGACGGCGCGGTGGCGTCGACGATCAGATCCCATCGATGCGGATGCCTCGGCGCTCGCGATCGAGCAGGAGCTCCGCCTTGATGCGCCGGACGAGCGGCCCGTAGAGCCGCCGCACGAGCTGTTCCACGTCGCCGGCGCCCGCTGCGCCCCCGCCGAGCGCTGCGCCGGCGGCAGCAGCGGCGTCGCCCACGGCAG
>NZ_SDPL01000118.1 GCF_004135055.1 Agromyces binzhouensis
GACCGACCCGGGCGACGATGCGCCCGGCACCGCGTCGGGGCCGGTCCGGCCCGCGGCGGCCGGCTACTGACGGCGGGCGCGCGAGGGATCGCATGACCTTCGGCCCCGACGTCCGGGCGGCGGAGCGGGCATGCTGGTGCCGACCCGGCCCGCGTCGAAGGGGGGTGGCGACGATGAGCATGCAGGGCATCGCGCGCCGTGTGCTGCTGACGATCCAGATCTTCGTGGGCATCACCAGCGTGTTCGGCGGCGCCGCGCTGGTGCTCGGCGGCGTGATCGACTTCAGCGGCACCGCGATGGCGATCCCGCAGTCCTACCTCGACGGTTCGCCGTTCACGTCGTTCCTGGTCCCCGGGCTCGCGCTCGCGATCGTGGTCGGGGGCACGCACCTGCTCGCGTTCGTGATGCTGGCGCGCCGCATGCGGTGGACCATGATCGCGACGGCCGTCGCCGGCTTCGGCATGCTCGTCTGGGTCTTCGTCCAGATGGTGTTCATCCCGTTCAGCCCGCTGCAGGCGGTCTACTTCGGCCTCGGCCTCCTCGAGCTCGCGGCGACCCTCGTGCAGCTCGACATCCTGCACCCGTGGGTGCACGCGAGCGTGCACCGCGACCGGGCCTCGCAGGCCCCTGCCGCACGCCCGGACTGACTGGGGTCGCGGCGCTTCCGCCGCCTCGTGATCCGTGCCATGGTGGGGATCGGGGGCACCTGCTGCCGGACACGAGATGAGGTCGTCATGACCCGGATGCCGCGGAACGGAGTCTTCGCCGGGCGGCGCGCCCGCGCCGGTGCGTCCTTCCTCGCGGTCGCGGTCGTGATGGCCGCGACGAGCGTGTCGGTCGACCTGGCCGTGCCCGGGTTCGCCTCGTCGGTCCAGCGCGCGGTCGTCGGCACGATGTCCGACGTCATCGAGGTCGTCGCGGTGTGGGGGGCGCTCCCGCTCGGCCTGCTGCTGCTGATCACCGCCGGCGAGCCGCGGGCCTGGCGACGATGGGCCGCGGTCGTGGCCGCCGTCGCAGCCCCCATCGCGGTGCAGTTCACGGGCGTCGGCGACTCGCCGTTCCTGATCCTGCTCGCCCTCGCGGCCGCCGTGGGCGGTTACGCGATCATCGCGCTCGGCCTGTCCGAGCGCCGGGGCGATCCGAGCCGCACCGATCGGGTCGGGATCGCGGTCGCGGTCCTCGGCGCCGCGGAGCTCGCGGTGATCGCGCTCGGCACGCTGCACCTGCTGGTCTGGAATCCGATGGCGGCCGTGCCCGAGCTCTCGCTCGCGCAGATCTACGGGATCCTGGTCGAACGCTACGGGGTGATCGACGGCGGGCCGTTCGTCTGGGCGCTCGGCGCCACGCTCGCGACCGTCGCGGGGTCGATCGTCGCGATCCAGGGTTCACGGCGCGGGATCGTCACGACGCACGACGTGGTCACGGTCGGGCTGCTCCTCATCCACGCGACGACCTTCTTCCTCTGGTGGGCGGGGTTCGCGATCGGCCTGAACCTCGCGGACGCGTTCGCGGCCGGCGGCGGCGACGTCTCGTCGGGCGGCTCGCTGCTCGCCCTCGTCGGGGCGTCGTGCCTCGCCGCCGCCATCCTCCTCCAGCTGCGTCACGCCCCGGTCCGGGACGAAGACACCGCCTCGGCCGGTGACGACGACGAGTCCGACGAGTCCGGCGACCGGGCGGATCCGCACCCGACCGCCGACTCGGGCGCGGACCCCGGCGGTCCCGAGGGCGCCCCGGCCGCCGTCACCCCCTAGCGTGGTGTCATGGCTGCGCGCAGCGACGACGCCGTGGTGCTCGAGGTCGGGGGCCACGAGGTCCGCGTGAGCCATCCGGACCGGGTCGTCTTCCCCGAGCCCGGCCTGACGAAGCGCGACCTCGTCCGCTACTACCTCGCCGTCGCGGACGGCGCGCTGCGCGGTGCGGGCGGTCGGCCGATGGTGCTCAAGCGGTTCGTGAAGGGCATCGGCGCGGAGCCGTTCTTCCAGAAGCGCGTGCCCGAGAACCACCCCGCATTCATCGACACCGCGACCCTGCACTACGCGCGCGGCACGTCGGCCGAGGAGACGGTCGTGCGCGACGCCGCCGGCCTCGCCTGGGTCGTGAACCTCGGATGCCTCGACCTCAACCCGCACCCCGTGCGGGCCGAGGACCTCGCCCACCCCGACGAACTGCGCGTCGACCTCGACCCGATGCCCGGCGTCGACTGGTCGCAGATCGTCGACGTCGCGATGGTCGCGCGCGACGTGCTCGAGGACCACGGGCTCGTCGGCTGGCCGAAGACGTCGGGCTCGCGCGGCATCCACCTGCTCGTGCGCATCGAGCCTCACTGGGACTTCCGGGAGGTCCGGCTCGCCGCCGAGGCGCTCGCGCGCGAGGTCGAACGGCGGGCACCCGGACTCGCGTCGGCACGGTGGTGGAAGGAGGAGCGCGGCGAGAGCGTGTTCGTCGACTTCAACCAGAACGCGAAGGACCGCACCGTGGCATCCGCCTACTCGGTCCGACCGCTGCCCGACGCGCGGGTCTCGACGCCGCTCGACTGGGACGAGGTCCGCTCGCGGCGACCGGAGGAGTTCACGGTCTCGACCGTCCTCGAGCGCTTCGGCGACCGCGGCGACCCGCACGCGGGCATCGACGACGCGGTCGGATCGCTCGACGGGCTGCTGCGGCTGGCGGAGGAGCTCGGCCCCGCCGAGAAGGCGCCCCGGGGCGCCTCGCGCGGGGACGGCTCGGGGCGCCGGGTCTCGACGATGCCGCTCATCGAGGTCGCCCGCACCGAGACGAAGCCCGAGGCGCTCGACGCGCTCGAACGCTGGAAGGCGGCGAACGCCGTCGTGGTGCCGCACCTGACGCCGTCCGACGTGCTCGTGGACGGCATGCGCGGGTCGAGTTCGCTCTGGTACCGGGTGCGGGTGAACCTGCAGCACGTGCCCGATGCGGATCGGCCCGAGCAGGGCCCGCTCGTCGCCGACTACGATCCGTGGGCCGGGCGTGGCGCTCCGGGAGCCGATGCCCCGTCGCGGGGCGACGGCGCCTAGGCCGTGCGCGGCGTGAACGCCGCGTGCAGCAGTTCCCACGCCCGATCGGCGGTGGCAGCACGCTCGGCCGGCTCGGTCCGGGCGACGAGGCCGGCGAGCATCGAGATCGCGAGGAGCACGTCCTCGACGTCGACGTGCTCGCCGAACCTGCCCGCGGCCCGCTCGTGCTCGACGGCGGCCACCGCGATGTCGCGCACGCGCGCGCCGAGGCGTTCGACGCGCGGATCGTGCGGGTGCGCGCTGATGAGGTCGATCAGCGCGGTCGAGACGATGGCCTGCGCGATCACGCCCTGGAGGAGGTCGTCGAGCCCGGCCTCCGGCGGGGCGACCGCGGCCTCGAGCTCGTCGAGGTTCTCCTCGTAGACGGCGACCGCGAGCGAGAGGCGGTCGGGGAAGTGCCGGTAGAGGCTGCCCTGGCCGACGCCGGCTCGCCTGGCGATCGCGCTGAAGGGTGCGGAGAGACCGTCGGCGGCGAAGATCTCGCGCGCGGCGGCGAGCAGTGCGCGCCGGTTGGCCGGCCCGGCGCTCGGGCCGAGGTTCGGCTTGCGCGGCTTGGGACCTTCTCCCCGTGCACTCTCGGACATGGGTGCTAGGTTACTACCGGACAGAGTTGTCCGGTGTCCTCCGAGGACACGGACCCAGAGCAGCGAAGGAACCCCTCATGAGCCCCAGCAAGCCCCTCACCGGCGACTCATCGATCAAGACCTGGCTCGAGGACCCCGTCGGCGGGCCCATCATCCGCGACCTCCTCGCGCAGGCCGGGCAGGATCCCGACGTCCTCCGCCCGGTCCACCGCCTCGCACTCAAGCGCCTCATCAAGCTCAGCAAGGGCTCCTTCTCGCAGGAGATGGTCGACCAGCTCGTCGCACGGGCCGCGGCGGGCGACGTCCCGGCCGGCGCCCCCGCGGCATCCGCCCCCGAGCCCGAGACCGACGCCGCCGAGGCCCCTGCAGACGCCACCGACGCCGTCGAGCGCCCCGAGTGGGTCGAGCGCATCGACCAGGGCCGCTTCACGGGCAAGACCGTCATCGTCACGGGCGCCGGCTCGGGCATCGGCCGGGCGACCGCGTCGCGCATCGTGCGCGAGGGCGGCAGGGTCGTCGCCGTCGACGTCTCGCAGGAGCGCCTCGACGACCTCGCCGAGGAGCTCCGTGCGGCCGAGCACGACGGCGCCGGCGTCGTGACGCTCGTCGCCGACATCACCGACGACGCGAAGATCGCCGACATCCTCGCCGCCGGCGGCGACCGCATCGACGGCCTCGCCAACATCGCCGGGATCATGGACGACATGACCCCGATCGGCGAGCTCACCGATGCCGTGTGGGAGCGCGTCATGCGCGTGAACGTCGACGGCACCATGAAGCTCATGCGCGCGGTCGTGCCCGGCATGCTCGCGCAGGGCCACGGCTCGATCGTCAACACCGCGTCCGAGGCCGCGCTCCGCGGCTCCGCCGCCGGCGTCGCCTACACCACCTCGAAGCACGCCGTGGTCGGCCTCACCAAGTCGACCGCGTTCATGTACGGCCCGAGCGGCCTCCGCGTGAACGCCGTCGCGCCCGGCCCGACGATCACGAACATCGAGGCGTCCTTCGCGTCGCCGCTCGGCGCGCAGCGCGTGCGCCAGGCCATGGCGCTGCTTCCGGATGCCGCCGAGGCCGAGGCCCTCGCCGCGTCGATCACCTTCCTGCTCTCCGACGACGGCGTGAACGTCAACGGCGTCGTGCTGGCGTCGGACGGCGGCTGGTCCGCCGCCTGACCCGTGCGGACCCCGAGCCGCGGTGACACCATGGGGCCATGAGCGCGAAGCGGATCCTCTTCATCGGCGGCAGCGGCGTCATCAGTTCGGCCTGCGTGAGACGCGCGGTCGAGGTCGGCCACGACGTGACCGTGCTGAACCGAGGCGGCTCCACGAGCCTGCGGCCGCTCCCGGCCGACGTGCGGCAGGTCGTCGGAGACATCCGTCGCCCCGACACCGTGCGCGCGGCGCTCGGCCGAGGCACCGCCGACCCGCTCGAGTTCGACGTCGTCTGCGAGTTCCTCGCGTTCACGCCCGACCACGTGCAGGCCGACCTCGACCTCTTCGAGGGGCGGATCGGGCAGTACGTCTTCATCAGCTCGGCGTCGGCCTACCAGACGCCGCCGAGCCGCCTGCCCGTCACCGAGTCCACGCCGCTCGTGAATCCCGAATGGCAGTACTCGCGCGACAAGATCGCGTGCGAGCAGGTGCTCGTCGACGCCGTGCGCGAGCGCGGCGTCCCCGCGACGATCGTGCGCCCCTCCCACACGTACGACGCGACGCTGATCCCCACGCTCGGACACTGGACCGACCTCGCGCGCATGCGCGCCGGGCGCCCCGTGATCGTCCACGGCGACGGTACGAGCCTCTGGACGATCACCCACCACGACGACTTCGCGGTCGCGTTCGCAGGGCTCCTCGGCAACCCGATGGCCGTCGGCGACGCGTTCCACATCACGGGCGACCACGCGCCGACGTGGAACCAGATCTACCGCTGGCTCGCCGAAGCGGCCGGCGCGCCCGACGCCGAGCTCGTGCACGTGGCATCCGACACCATCGCCGCCATGCACCCCGACTGGGGCCCCGGCCTGCTCGGGGACAAGGCGCACTCGATGGTCTTCGACAACGCCAAGGTGAAGGCGCTCGTGCCCGAGTTCCGCACCACGATCACGTTCGACGAGGGCGCGCGCCGCATCGTCGAGTTCTACGACGCGCACCCCGAACTCCAGGTCGTCGACCGGGTGACGGATGCCGCGTTCGAACGCATCCTCGCCCTCCCCCGCCGCTGACGTGCGGGCTTCCTGCGACCCCGTTCCGCAGCACGGGCTCCCGGGGCTAGCCTGAGGGCACGCGGCCACCCGACCGGCGGGAGGGCCAGCCGAAGGGGGATGCCATGACCAGCTTCGTCGATCCGCTCGAGGGCCCGTTCAGCCGGGGCCAGGAGGCCGAGATCGAGTACGAGGAGGAGCTCGAGGCGGAGGGCGTCGGCGACGACGACGTCGAATTCGTCATGGAGGAGGTCGCCGACCCCGAGGACGACGAGGAGGACTTCGGCGGGCGCTGAGCGCCTGCCGACGTGCGTCGTCGACGGCTACGCGATCCCGCCGCCGTCGACGACCAGCGCGGACCCGGTGACGTAGCTCGACTCGTCGCTCGCGAGCCACACCACGGCCGCGGCGATCTCGCGCGGCTCGCCCATGCGGCGCAGCGGCCGGTCCGCGGCCTCGGCGAGGAACGCATCGGCGTCCTGGCCGAGCTGGCTGGCCTCGTCGCGGAGCATCCCGGTGTTCACGTCGCCCGGGTTGACCGAGTTCACGCGGATGCCCTGCGGACCGTGGTCGATGGCGAGCGCGCGGGTCATGTTCACGACCGCCCCCTTCGAGGCGCAGTACGAGATCGCCTGCCCGCCGCCCTTCAGCCCCCAGCCCGACCCGGTGTTCACGATCGAACCGCCGCCGGCGGCGGCCATGACCGGCACGACGTGCTTGGCCATGAGGAAGATCGAGCGGACGTTCACGCCGAAGACGCGATCCCACTCCTCCACCGAGGTCTCGACCGCGGTTGTGCGCCGGATGATGCCCGCGTTGTTGAAGACGACGTTCACGCCGCCGAACGCCGCCACGGTCGTCTCGACGACCCGCTCGATGTCGGCCTCGCTCGCGACGTCGGCCTGGACGGCGATCGCCGTGAACCCGGCGTCGCGGATCTCCGCGGCGACCGCCTCGGCCGCCTCGCCGTTCAGGTCGACGACCGCGACCGCGGCGCCCTCGGCCGCGAGGGCCTTGGCGGTCGCGCGGCCGATGCCGCCGGCTCCTCCGGTGACGATGGCCTGCTTGTGCTCAAGTCGCATGGACTGCTCCTTCGTTCTCTGGTGCGTGGACCGGGTAGATGCTCGTGGTCGATGGACCGGTGACGACGCTCGCGAACCCGGCGAGGCGCGCATCGACCGCCGCATCCCCGGTGTCGACGAGGAGCGGACGCCCCCCGAGGTCGATGAGCTTCTGCTCGGGGGCGACGACCATCACGGGGTCGTCGCCGATCGCCTCGACGACGCGCGCCGAGAGCTGTTGGTTGCCTCGGCCGAGGAGGAACCCCTGCCCGCCGATGATGGAGACCACGGCTTGCGCGGGCCCCTTCGCGACCTCGTCGAGCAGTTCGTGCTCCGAGGCGCCCGCGACGACCACGTCGCCGTCGAGCACGACGTCGACGCCCAACGGCGTCTTCTCGACGCCGAGTTCGCGCGCGACCTCCGCCATGGTGCCGCCTGGCCCGAGCAGGTAGCGGATGCCGGGCCGCAGGCGCGACGCCGCACCCTTCGCCGCGATCCGGACCGCCGCCTGCTCGTCGGCGGGCGTCGCCGCCTTGCGCGCCTGCGTGCGTCCCGCTCGATATGGCACCCGGAGCGTGCCGTACAGCCGCGGTTCGACCCGGGCACGGCGCAACTGCTCCTCGTCGACGTCGAGCACCTCCCGTTCGGCCGTCGGCAGCCCCCGCTCGTCGAGCCAGGCCGCGGCGAGCGCGCCGGCGGCACCCGGACCGACCGCGAAGACCGGCGAGTACATCTTGACGCCGGCGGGGATGCCGAGCGCGACGGCCGCCTCCGGGAGTCCGGCCGCGACGTCCCGGGC
>NZ_SDPL01000119.1 GCF_004135055.1 Agromyces binzhouensis
GCCGCGCGCGGCGAGCCAGGCCCGGGCGAGGTCGCGCGCGGTGCGCACCTCGGGCCCGCCGATGTCGGGCGCGATGCCGAGCACGTCGTCGTCGAGCAGCTCGATGAGGCGCGCGGCGACGTCGTCGACCGAGACGGGCTGGAACGAGAACGCCGGGGCGAAGACCACGGGGGAGAAGCGCTGCACGCTGAAGAGGGTCTCGACGAAGTTGTGGAACTGCGTGGACCGGAGCGTCGTCCACCGCAGGCGCGATTCGGCGATCATCCGCTCCGAGGCGCGCTTGCCGCCGTAGTACGCGAGGGGGATGCGGTCGATGCCGACGATCGAGGAGTACAGCATCCGCGGCCGACCCGAGTGCTCGGCGAGGCGCACGAGGCGGCGGGTGATCTCGGTGTCGTCGCGGTTGGTCGTGGCGAGGTGCATCACCGCCCCGACGCCGTCCAGCGCGGCCTCGACGCCCTCGCCGGTCTCGAGGTCGCCGCGGACCGTGTCGGGCGCGCCCGATCGGCTGAGCACGCGGACCTCGTCGCCCCGAGCCCGGAGCTGCCGCACCACGGCGCGCCCGAGCGAGCCGGTGCCTCCGGTGACGAGGACGGGTGCGGACGGCGAGGTCACCCGACCATTCTGCCTCCCCGGCGAGGGTCCCGCCGCACCGCCGGCCGCGGCCTCCGTCGTCGTCGCGGCCGGGTTCGCGGCGCGGTCGCGGACCGGGGGAGGGCGGTCGGTGGGAGAATCGACGGGTGCCCGTGTACCGAGATGACGCCGTCGTGCTGCGCACCCACAAGCTGGGCGAGGCCGACCGCATCGTCACGCTGCTGACGCGTCGCCACGGCAAGGTCCGTGCGGTCGCGCGGGGCGTCCGGCGCACGGCGTCCAAGTTCGGGTCGCGGCTCGAGCCGTTCATGGTCGCGGACCTCCAGCTCTACGAGGGCCGCACCCTCGACGTCATCACGCAGGCCGAGTCGATCGGCGCCTACGGTGCCGAGATCAGCCAGGACTACGCGGCGTACACGGCCGCGAACGCGATGGTCGAGGCGGCCGACCGACTGACCGAGGCCGAGGGGTCGCTGCAGCAGTACCTGCTGCTGGTCGGCGCGCTCCGTTCGCTGTCGCGGCGCGAGCACGGGCCCGACCTCACGCTCGACTCCTACCTGCTCCGGGCGCTCTCGATCGCGGGCTGGGCGCCGAGCTTCGAGGACTGCTCGCGCTGCGGCGCGCCCGGCCCGCACACGGCCGTGGTCGTGCAGCTCGGCGGAGTCGTGTGCGAGTCCTGCGCGCCGCCCGGCAGCCCGCGCATCGCCCCGAGCACGGTGCACCTGCTCGGTGCGCTCCTCGCGGGCGACTGGGCGATCGCCGAGGCGTCCTCGCAGCGCGACCGCGCGCAGGCGAGCGGTATCGTCGCGGCGTACGCCCAATGGCATCTCGAGCGCGGACTGCGCTCCCTCTCCCACGTCTCCCGAGGAACGGCCCCAGAGTGACCCCGAAGCCCTACACCCACAAGGACGCGGTGCCCTACCGCCCGCTCGACTGGACCGGCCTCACCCCGCCCGACTTCCCGAGGGGCTCGGTGCCCGAGCACGTCGCGATCGTCATGGACGGCAACGGCCGCTGGGCGAACCGGCAGGGCCTCACGCGCATCGAGGGCCACAAGGCGGGCGAGGAGGTGCTCCTCGACGTGGTCGCCGGGGCCATCCAGGCGGGTGTGAAGCACCTCTCCGTGTACGCGTTCTCCACCGAGAACTGGAAGCGCTCGCCCGACGAGGTCCGCTTCCTCATGGGCTACAACCGCGACGTGCTGCACCGCCGCCGCGACCAGCTCAACGAGTGGGACGTGCGGATCAGGTGGGCCGGCCGCCGCCCGCGCCTCTGGAAGTCGGTCATCGACGAGCTGCAGGTCGCCGAGCGGCTCACCGCCGGCAACACCGGCCTGCAGTTCACGATGTGCGTGAACTACGGGGGCCGCAACGAGATCGTCGACGCCGTGCGCTCGATCGCCGACGACGTCGCGGCCGGTCGGATCCGCCCGTCGGCGGTGTCGGAGAAGCTGATCCAGAAGCGCCTCTACGTGCCCGACATGCCCGACGTCGACCTGTTCGTCCGCAGTTCGGGGGAGCAGCGCACCTCGAACTTCCTGCTCTGGCAGTCGGCGTACGCCGAGATGGTGTTCCTCGACACGCTCTGGCCCGACTTCTCCCGTGTCGAGCTCTGGAAGGCCATCGAGCTCTACGCCGCCCGCAACCGCCGCTTCGGCGGTGCGGTCGACACGCCCGATGCCGCGCCGCCGGCGCCGGACGGCCTGTAGCCGGTGCAGCGCAGGGCGGAGGAGCATCCGCTCGACACGCCGTACCGACCCGGCGCGCCCGCCGGGACCTCCTTCGCCGTGCACGTGCCGGACCGATCCGTGCCGATCGGGGAATACACGGGCCGATCCATCCGTTCGCATTCATCGTGACGTCCCCCATCAAGATCGACATCTGGTCCGACATCGCCTGCCCGTGGTGCTACATCGGCAAGCGCCACCTCGAAGCCGGGATCGCCGCGCTCGGCGACGACGCCCCAAAGGTGGAGGTCGAGTACCACTCGTTCGAGCTGTCGCCCGACACGCCGCTCGACTTCGAGGGTTCGACCACCGAGTACCTCTCCAAGGCCAAGGGCCTGCCCCTCGAGCGGGTCGAGCAGATGCTCGAGCACGTGACCGGCGTCGCCGCGCAGGCGGGACTCGACTTCCACTTCGAGACGGTCGCGCACGTCAAGACCCTGAAGGGCCACGAGCTGCTGCACCTCGCCAAGGCGCACGGCACGCAGCTCGAGATGAAGGAGCGCCTGCTGAAGGCGTACTTCACCGACGGCGGCCGCGTGAACCGCATCGACGAACTCGTCGGCTGGGCCGAGGAGCTCGGCATCGACGGCGGCGAGGCGCGCGAGGCGCTCGAGTCCGGCCGGTACGCCGACGACGTGCAGGCCGACATCGCGCAGGCGCGCGCCTACGGCATCCAGGGCGTGCCCTTCTTCGTCTTCGACGGCAGGTACGGCGTGTCCGGCGCGCAGCCCGCCGAGGTGTTCGCCCAGGTTCTCCAGCAGGTCGACGGCGAGCGCGACGGAGCCGCCGCGTGAGCCGCGAGGCGACGGATGCCGCTCCCGCGCCGTTCACGATGATCGGCGACCCGTCGGCGATGGCGTGCGAGGGCGACGCCTGCCTGATCCCGAACGATTCCGCAGGGTGAGGTGACGCGAAACGACCGATCGGCCCGTGCGGGGATCGATTCGCGTCATCTCGGGGTCCGGCGGGCGGGCTCCCCGGGCTCCGGCGGCCGAGCGGCGGCTACTCGGGGTCGCTGATGTCGGCCACGGTCGCACCGAGCGCGGCGATGAGCGCGTCGGCGTCGACGAACAGGCTCCGCCCGTGCTCGCCCGCGCCCATCGAGACGCGTCGTCCGACGATGGTCTCGTCGGCGACGACCGGCCAGGCGATGCTCGAGCCGAGCGGCGTGATGGTGCCGCGCTCGTACCCGGTCGCGGCGAGCGCGAGCGAGGCGTCGGGCAGCTGGAGCTTGTTGACCGCGAGGAGTGCGCGGAGCTTCGGCCAGCTGATCTTCCGGCCGCCCGGCACGAGCGCGAAGACGTAGGTGTCGTCGCTGCGCTTGACCACGAGCGACTTCACGATGTCGGCGGGCTCGATGCCGAGCAGCCCGGCGGCCTCCTCGAGGCTGCGCGCGGCGGGGCGCTCGATCACCTCGATGTCGAGGCCGCGTGCCGTGGCATCCGCCTGCACCCGCTCGACCCCGACCAACCCGGCGAACCGCGTCATCTCGTCCTCCCCGCTCCCGTCCTGCCCGCATCCTATGCGCCCGTGCCGCGCGCTCGGGCGGATCGGGCTCACGGTCTGGGAGAATCGAAGGCGATGCCAACGACCACGACCCCCACCCGCCCGCTCTCGATCGGCGGCCTCGACCTCGAGGTGCCGGTCGTGCTCGCGCCCATGGCGGGCATCACGAACACCGCGTTCCGCCGGCTCTGCCGCGAGTTCGGCGCCGGCCTCTACGTCTCCGAGATGATCACGAGCCGGGCGCTCGTCGAGCGCACGCCCGAATCGATGCGGCTCATCACGCACCACGAGTCCGAGACGCCGCGCTCCATCCAGCTGTACGGCGTCGACCCGAAGACCGTCTCCGAGGCGGTCACGATGCTCGTCGCGGAGGACCGCGCCGACCACATCGACCTGAACTTCGGCTGCCCGGTGCCCAAGGTCACCCGCAAGGGCGGGGGAGCGGCGCTGCCCTGGAAGTCCGGGCTGTTCCGCGACATCGTCGAGGGCGCCGTGAGGGCGGCCGGTGACATCCCGCTCACGGTCAAGATGCGCAAGGGCATCGACGCGGACCACCTCACGTACCTCGAGGCCGGGCGCATCGCCGAGGGCGCCGGGGTGGCGTCGATCGCGCTGCACGCGCGCACCGCCTCGGAGTTCTACTCGGGCCAGGCCGACTGGCCGGCGATCGCGAAGCTGAAGGAGACGGTCACGAGCGTGCCCGTGCTCGGCAACGGCGACATCTGGTCGGCCGACGATGCGCTCCGCATGGTCGACGAGACCGGCTGCGACGGCGTCGTGGTGGGGCGCGGATGCCTCGGCCGGCCCTGGCTCTTCGGCGACCTCGCCGCGGCCTTCCGCGGGGAGCAGGCGAAGGCCGAGCCGACGCTCGGCGAGGTCGCGCGCACCTTCCGGCGCCACGCCGAGCTGCTCGCCGACTTCTTCGACAGCGAGGAACGCGGCTGTCGCGACATCCGCAAGCACGTCGCCTGGTACTTCAAGGGCTACCCGGTCGGCGGCGACCTCCGCGCCAGGCTGGCGACGGTCGAGTCGCTCGCCCAGCTCGACGACCTGCTCGGCACGCTCGACTGGTCGACGCCCTATCCGGGCGAAGGCGCCGAGGGCCCGCGCGGCCGCGCCGGGACGCCGAAGAACCCCGCACTGCCCGACGGCTGGCTCGACTCGCAGGACCTCGCAGGCCACGACCGGGCGACCCTCGTCGACGCAGAGCTCGACACGAGCGGCGGCTGATCGCGTGCGCGACCGACTCTTCGGCGGCTACGACGAGGCCGACGCCGAGCGCTTTCTGCCCGAACAGCACGAGAACCGTCGCCGCAGCGACTTCGCGCGCGACCGCGCCCGCCTGCTCCACTCGAGCGCGCTCCGCCGGCTCGCCGCGAAGACCCAGGTCCTGAGCCCGGCCTCGGGCCTCGACTTCGCGCGCAACCGGCTCACCCACTCGCTCGAGGTCGCGCAGGTCGGCCGCGAGCTCGCGACGAGCATCGGACTCGACCCCGACGTCGTCGACACCGCCTGCCTCGCACACGATCTCGGCCACCCGCCGTTCGGCCACAACGGCGAGAAGGCGATGAACGCGTGGGCGGCCGACATCGGGGGCTTCGAGGGCAATGCGCAGACCCTGCGGATCCTCACCCGCCTCGAGCCCAAGGTCGTCGCACCCGACGGGCGCTCGCACGGGCTGAACCTCACGCGAGCGAGCCTCGATGCGAGCTGCAAGTACCCGTGGCCGGAGGACTCCGGCGTCGGCGACCCGAGTGGGCGGACGAAGTTCGGCTTCTACGCCGACGACATCGACGTGTTCGAGTGGATGCGCCGCGGCGCCCCCGAGCGCCGACTCTGCATCGAGGCCCAGGTCATGGACCTCTCCGACGACATCGCCTACTCGGTGCACGACTTCGAGGACGCGATCGTCGGCGGCTACATCGACGTCGCCGCGCTCGGCCGTCGGGTGGACCACGACGAGCTCGTCGACTCGATGGTGGAGTGGATCGGCGGCGCCTTCGGGCACGACGAGCTCATCGCCGCCTTCGACCGGCTCGATTCCCTCGACGTCTGGATCTCGGAGTGGTCGGGCGGTCGCCGCGAGCAGGCCGCCCTGAAGAACCTCACGAGCCAGCTCATCGGGCGCTTCGCGCACGCGGCGACCGAGGCGACCCGGGCCCACCACCCCGTCGCGAGCCTCATCCGCTTCGACGCCGACGTCGTCGTGCCGCGTTCCATCCAGGCCGAGATCGCCGTGCTCAAGGGCATCGTCGCCGCGTTCGTGATGTCGAAGAACACCCGCCAGCCGATCTACTCGCAGCAGCGGCAGGTGCTCGCGGCTCTCGCCGACGCGCTCTGGGAGACCGGCGAGACCCACCTCGACGCCGGCTTCGCGGAGGACTGGCGGGCGGCGCAGGACGACTCGGCGCGCCGGCGGGTCGTCGTCGACCAGGTCGCGAGCCTCACCGACCAGTCCGCGCTCTCCTGGTACGAACGCCTCGTGCAGCGATGACGGGCGTGCGGGGCCGCCGGGCGGCATCCGCGGAATAGGATTGACGCATGGCGGGCCGCATTCGACAGAGCGACGTCGAAGAGGTCAAGGCCCGCACCAACATCGCCGACATCGTCGGCGAGCACGTCTCGCTGAAGTCGGCCGGCGTCGGGTCGATGAAGGGCCTCTGCCCCTTCCACGACGAACGCAGCCCGAGCTTCCACGTGCGCCCGCAGCTCGGCTACTACCACTGCTTCGGCTGCGGCGAATCCGGTGACGCCTACACGTTCCTGCAGCGGATGGACCACGTGACGTTCACCGAGGCCGTGGAGCGGCTCGCGGGCCGAATCGGCTACGAACTGCACTACGAGGACGGCGGGCCCGCCGAGGGCGCGGGCAACCGGGCTCGGCTGCTCGCCGCGAACCGAGCAGCCGAGGAGTTCTTCCTCGAGCAGCTCGGCACCCCCGAGGCCGAGGTCGGCCGGCGGTTCCTCGGCGAGCGCGGCTTCGATGCCGACGCCGCCCGCCACTTCGGAGTCGGCTTCGCGCCGAAGAGCTGGGAGACGCTCACCAAGCACCTCAGGGGCAAGGGGTTCACGACGGAGGAGCTCGCCGCGTCAGGGCTCGTCTCCCAGGGCGACCGGGGCGTCTACGACCGGTTCCGCGGGCGGCTCATCTGGCCGATCCGCGACGTGACGGGGCAGACGGTCGGGTTCGGCGCCCGGAAGCTGCTCGAGGACGACCCGGGCCCGAAGTACCTGAACACCCCCGAGACGGCCGTCTACCACAAGGCGCAGGTGCTCTACGGGCTCGACCTCGCCAAGCGCGAGATCTCCAAGACCCACCGCGTCGTCGTCGTCGAGGGCTACACCGACGTGATGGCGTGCCACCTCGCGGGGGTCACGACCGCGATCGCCACGTGCGGCACGGCGTTCGGCGTCGACCACATCAAGGTGCTCCGCCGCGTGCTCGGCGACGACTCGGGCCTCGGCGAGGTCGTGTTCACGTTCGACGGCGACGCCGCGGGGCAGAAGGCCGCGATGCGCGCGTTCGCCGAGGAACGGCGGTTCGCGGCGCAGACCTTCGTCGCCGTCGCCCCCGACGGGCTCGACCCGTGCGACCTGCGACTCGCGCGCGGCGACGCCGCGGTGCGGTCCCTCGTCGAGTCCAAGACCCCGATGTTCGAGTTCGTGATCCGCACGACGCTCGCCCGCTTCGACCTCGAGACGGTCGAGGGGCGCGTGGCGGCGCTGCGGGCGGCCGCGCCGATCGTCGCCGACATCCGCGACCCCGCGCTGCGCCCCGGGTACACGCGCGAACTCGCCCGCATGCTCGGCATGGAGCTCGAGGAGGTCGGGCGGGCGGTCCGCG
>NZ_SDPL01000012.1 GCF_004135055.1 Agromyces binzhouensis
GTCCGCCGGTCCGGGCTCGGCGTCGCCGCGCGTCGCCGGCGTCGCGCCATCCGCCGGCGTGCCCGTCACCCGCGCGATCGCCGTGCCGACCGGGACGGTCTCGCCGAGCTCGACCAGGTACTCGGCGACGACGCCCTCCTCGAACGACTCGATCTCCATGACGGTCTTCTCGGTGTCGACCTCGGCGACGAGGTCCCCGCGGTGCACGTAGTCGCCGGGCTTCACGAGCCATTCGACGACCTTGCCGTGCTCCATGTCCGCGCCGAGCGACGGCATGAGCAGCTCAGGCATGCCCGGCCACCGGTTCGCCCGCGCCGACCGTCGCACGGGTCGCCGAGACCACGCGCGCGACGGACGGCAGCGCCGCCTCCTCGAGGTGCTTGGCGTACGGCACCGGCACCTCCTCGCTGCAGACGCGCGCAACCGGCGCGTCGAGGTCGTAGAACGCCGACTCGGTGATGCGCGCGCTGACCTCGGCGGAGAGGCTGCCACTGCGCCATCCCTCGTCGACGACGACCGCGCGGTGGGTCTTCGCGACGGTCGCGAGGATCGCGACGTCGTCGAGCGGCCGGAGCGTGCGCAGGTCGACGACCTCGGCGTCGATGCCCTCGGCGGCGAGGGAGTCCGCCGCCGCCAGCACCATCGGGAGCGTGCCCCCGTACGTGATGATCGAGACATCCGCGCCGGTCCGGCGTACCGCGGCCCGGTCGATGTCGACCGGCCCCGCGTCATCCGCCAGCTCGCCGGCGACGTTGTACAGCGACCCGTGCTCGAAGATCAGCACGGGGTCGGGATCCTCGAGCGCGGTCCACAGCATGCCCCGTGCGTCCTCGAGCGTCGCCGGCGCGAGGATGCGCAGGCCCGGGATGTGCGCGAGCCAGCCCTCGAGGCTGTGCGAATGCTGCGCCGCGAGCTGGCGCCCGCCGCCCGTCGTCATCCGGATCACGAGCGGCACGTTGAACTGGCCGCCCGACATGTGCAGCAGCGTCGCGGCGTTGTTCACGATCTGGTCGAGCGCGAGCAGGCTGAAGTTGACGGTCATGACCTCGACGATGGGCCGCATCCCGCCGAGCGCGGCGCCGATGCCGGCCCCCACGAACCCGGCCTCGGACAGTGGGGTGTCGCGGACGCGCTGCGGGCCGAACTCCTCGAGCAGGCCGAGGCTCACCGCGAAGCCGCCGCCGTACCGTCCGACGTCCTCGCCCATGAGGAACACGCGCTCGTCGCGCTGCATCGCGTCGCGCATCGCGGCGCGCATGGCTTCGCGGTACGTGGTCTTCATGCCGTGCTCCGCTCGCTGCGGACGTGGCGTGCGAGGTCGGCGACGGGTTCGAGCGTGCCCGACTCGGCGAACTCGACGGCCGCATCGACCTCGGCGTCGACCTCACGGGTGATCGAGGCCCAGTCGTCGGCGTCGAGGTGGCCGGATGCCTCGAGCTCGGCGCGCAGCGACGCGATCGGGTCGCGCTCCATCCAATGCTCGACCTCGGCCTTCTCGCGGTACCGTTCGGGATCGAACATGGAGTGGGCCCGGAACCGGTAGGTGCGGAACTCGAGGAAGTGCGGTCCGCCGCCCGACCGCACGGCCTCGACCGCCCGCCGCGCCGACTCCTCCACGGCGAGCACGTCCATGCCGTCGACCGCCCACGACGCCACTTCGTACGACGCAGCCTTCAGGGCCAGGTCCGTCTGCGATTCCGATCGCTCGAGCGCGGTGCCCATGGCGTAGAGGTTGTTCTCGCAGCAGAACAGCACGGGCAGGTCCCAGAGCGCCGCCAGGTTGAGGCTCTCGTGGAACTCGCCCTCGGCCATCGCGCCCTCGCCGAAGAAGCAGGCCGTCACGCGGTCGCGCCCCAGCATCCGGTCGGCGAGCGCCAGGCCGACGGCGAGTGGCAGTCCGCCCGCGACGATGGCGTTGCCGCCGTAGAAGCGGGTGTCGGCGTCGAACAGGTGCATCGAGCCGCCGCGTCCGCGGCAGCATCCCTCGACGTGGCCGAACATCTCGGCCATGATCGCGGTCGCCGGCACCCCGCGAAGCAGCGCGTGGCCGTGCTCGCGGTACGTGGCCACGACCGCGTCATCGGGCCGAAGCGCCGACATCACCCCCGCGGCGACCGCCTCCTCGCCGATGTAGACGTGCAGGAACCCGCGGATCTTCGATGCCGAGTAGAGCTCGACGCAGCGCTCCTCGAGTCGGCGCACGCGCAGCATCTGCCTGAGCAGTCCGCGAGCTTGATCGGGACGGGCGGCGATCAGCGCGGTGCGTTCCTCGGCGGTCATCGGTGGGGTCACCGTCCGGCCTCCAGTGTCGAGGTGTCGCCCTCGGGCAGGCCGAGCTCGCGGGCCTTGAGGAGCCTCCGGAGGATCTTGCCGCTGCGCGTCTTCGGCAGCGCGGGCGCGAAGTCGAGCAGGCGCGGGGCGACGGCGGGCCCGAGCCGCTTGCGGGTGAAGCCGATGAGCTCGAGGCGCAGGGCGTCGGATGCCTCGTGGCCGGGCTTCAGCTCGACGAACGCCTTGACGACCTCCCCGGCGACCTCGTCGGGAATGCCGATCACGGCGGCCTCGGCGACCGCCTCGTGCTCCAGGAGGCAGCTCTCGACCTCGAACGGGCCGATGAGGTGCCCCGACGACTTGATGACGTCGTCGCCGCGCCCGACGAACCAGAAGTAGCCGTCGGCGTCGCGCCGGGCGAGGTCGCCGGTCAGGTACCAGCCCCCGGCGAAGCACTTGCGGTACCGCTCCTCCTCATGGAGGTAGCCGCGGAACATCGACGGCCAGCCGGGCCGCAGGGCGAGCTCGCCCGTGGCATCCGGCTCGCAGAGCACCGCCTCGCCGTCGCGGACGACGGGCGCGCCCGCGTCGTCCCGTGCGAGAACCCCCGCCTCGATGCCCGGCAGCGGCCGGCCCATCGAGCCGGGCCGGATGTCCATCGCCGGGTAGTTCGAGATCATGATCCCGCCCGTCTCGGTCTGCCACCAGTTGTCGTGCACCGGCAGGCCGAATGCCTCCTGCCCCCACATGACGACCTCGGGGTTCAGGGGTTCGCCGACGCTCGCGACGAATCGCAGCGCGGAGAGGTCGTATCCGGCGATGCGCTCGGTGCCCGCCTTCATGAGCATGCGCAGCGCGGTCGGTGCGGTGTACCAGACGGTGACGCGCTGCTCGGCGAGGATCCGGTACCAGCGGTCGGCGTCCATCTCCTCCTCGTCGACGATCGCGGTCACGCCGTGCACGAGCGGAGCGATGATGCCGTACGACGTGCCGGTCACCCAGCCGGGGTCGGCGGTGCACCAGTAGACGTCCTCCGGATGCAGGTCCAGCGCGAACCGGCCCGTGGCGTAGTGCGCGGTGACGGCGTCGTGCACGTGGACGGCGCCCTTGGGGCGGCCGGTGGTGCCGCTCGTGAAGTGGAGCAGCGCCATGTCCTCGGGGCCGGTCGCCGCGGTCGGACCGTAGTCGGACGCCTCGGCGAGCAGGGTGACGAGGTCGAGCGTGCCGGGTTCCGCCGCGGCATCCGTCGCACCGGACCCGTCGACCAGCAGCACGTGGCGGAGCTCGGGCAGCGCGTCGCGGATCGGCGCGACCTTCTTCCGGTACAGTGCCCGCGTCGTCACGAGCACGCGGCCGGACCCGATCTCCATCCGCTGTCGCACCGGCTCGGGCCCGAACGCCGAGAACAGCGGGCAGAACACCGCGCCGTGCTTGAGGGTGCCGAGCACGGCCGCGTACAACTCGGGCCGTCGACCGAGGAGCGAGTAGACGCGCTCGCCGCGTCGGATGCCGAGCCCGCGCAGCACGCTCGCGAACCGACCGGCCTCGCGCGACAGCTGCGCGTACGTCAGCGCCCGGACCGAGCCGTCCGCGCGGACGAAGCGCAGTGCCTCGTGGTCGGCGAGCGGGCCGTCGGCGTGGCGGTCGACGGCCTCATGGGCGATGTTGACGCCGCCGCCGGGCAGGCCGGCGAGCGCGCGCCGCGCCTCGGTCCAGTCGAAGTCCGCGCACCCCTCGTCGTAGTCCTCGAGGTTCGGGCGCACCGCCAGCTCCGCGAGGTCCTTGCGGATCACGGGCCGGTCGATCGATGACGGCGTCGTCGCCTCCATGTTGCGAGGGTAGGCGGGCACGGCCGGGCGCCGCCGGGGCCTTCGTCCCGTGGGGGCGGCGCGGTCGGGCGGCGCGCCCCGCGGGCTACGACGGGTTCACGCTCGATGTATACACGGCCTCCGCGAGCCGGCGAGAACCCGCAGCGAGCCCGCAGGCGAATCAGCCATTCGTTGCGGCAGTGACCGCATCCGTGTATACATGAGACGTCGACGACGAGGGCGGGAGGAGTCGCATGCGAGCCGGTGAACGCGCGTACGAGACGCTCCGCAGCGAGATCCTCGACGGCGTGCTGGGCCCCGGCACCGTCCTGCAGGAGGTCGAGCAGTCGGTCCGCCTCGGCGTCAGCCGGACCCCGGTGCGCGAGGCGCTGCGGCGGCTCGCCGCCGACGGGCTCGTCGAACCCACGGCTCGCGGCACGATCGTGACCGCGATCTCGCGAGACGACATCGTCGCGCTCTACGAGCTCCGCGAAGCGCTCGAGGCGCGCGCCGCCGGCCTCGCCGCGCGACGGCGGGCGGAGGCCCCGTTCCTCGCGATCGGCGAGCGTCTCCGTGACGCGCCCCGACTCCTCGGCGAGGGGGAGGAGGGGCTGACGCGCTACTTCGAGATCGTCGACGACCTCGATCGGGCGATCGACGAGGCGGCGGCCAATCCGTTCCTCGGCAGTGCGCTCCGCAGCGTCCAGCTGCACTCCGCGCGCATCCGGCGCCTGTCGCGGCACAATCCCGAGCGGCTCCGCGCCGCCGCGGGCGAGCACGAGCTGATCGTCGAGGCGATCATCGCCGGCGACGCCGAGCTCGCCTCGCACGCGACCCACGTGCACCTCCACCGGAGCCTGACCAACGCGCTCGCGAGCGCCCCGGCCGACGAGGGCGCGACTCCGGCCCCGGCGGACGACGATCCGCGCGTCGCCTAGCCGGGCATCCGCCCGAAGCGCGGACCGGTGCGACCGGCACGGAAGACCAGCAGAACGAACGAAGCGAACACCGAACCGAAAGGCCCGAACGTGCAACTCCACCACGTGCGCGTGCACCGTAGCGAGGAGAACCTCGCTCGCCCCGACCAGCTCGCCTGGAAGATCGCCGAGGTCGCCGCCGATCCGGTCGAGGTGACCGATGAGGTCGCCGAGATGGTCGTGAACCGCGTCATCGACAATGCCGCCGTGGCGGCGGCATCCCTCACCCGCGGCCCGATCATCGCCGCCCGAGCGCAGGCGACCGCGCACCCGGTGTCCGTCGGCGGCGAGGGCGCGACCGTGTTCGGGCTCGAGCCCGCCCGCCGCACGAGCCCCGAGTGGGCGGCCTGGGCGAACGGGGTGGCCGTGCGCGAGCTCGACTTCCACGACACGTTCCTCGCCGCCGACTACTCGCACCCCGGCGACAACATCCCGCCGATCGTCGCCGTCGCGCAGCACCTCGCCTCGCAGCGGGGCCTCGGCGGACGAGAGGTCGTGCGCGGCATCGCGACCGGCTACGAGATCCAGGTCGACCTGGTGAAGGCGATCTCCCTGCACAAGCACAAGATCGACCACGTCGCCCACCTCGGCCCCTCGGCCGCGGCCGGCATCGGCACGCTCCTCGGCCTCGACCGGGAGACGATCTTCCAGGCCGTCGGCCAGGCGCTGCACACCACGACCGCGACGCGGCAGTCCCGCAAGGGCGAGATCTCCACCTGGAAGGCGCACGCCCCGGCCTTCGCCGGGAAGATGGCGGTCGAGGCCGTGGATCGCGCGATGCGCGGGCAGACGAGCCCCGTGCCGATCTACGAGGGAGAGGACGGCGTGATCGCCTGGCTCCTCGACGGGCCCGACGCCTCCTACGAGGTGCCGCTGCCCGAGGCGGGCGAGGCGAAGCGCGCCATCCTCGACACCTACACGAAGGAGCACTCGGCCGAGTACCAGGCGCAGGCCTGGATCGACCTCGCCCGCAGGCTCCACCGCGAGCACCCCGAGATCGTCGCCGACCCGTCGCGCATCGCGAGCGTCGTCATCCACACGTCGCACCACACGCACTACGTCATCGGCTCGGGCGCGAACGACCCGCAGAAGTACGATCCGGATGCCTCGCGCGAGACGCTCGACCACTCGATCCCGTTCATCTTCACGGTCGCCCTGCAGGACGGCACGTGGCACCACGTCGACTCGTACTCGCCCGAGCGCGCCGGTCGACCCGACACCGTCGAGCTCTGGCGCAGGGTCACCACGGTCGAGGACCCGGAGTGGACGCGCCGGTACCACTCGCTCGACATCGGCGAGAAGGCGTTCGGCGGCCGGGTCGTCATCACGCTCGAGGGTGGAGAGACGATCGTCGACGAGATCGCCGTGGCCGACGCGCACCCGCTCGGGGCGCGCCCGTTCGGACGCGAGCAGTACGTCGAGAAGTTCCGGACCCTCGCGGACGGCGTCCTCGAGGCGGCGGAGATCGATCGCTTCCTCGACGTCGCCCAGCGGCTCCCCGAGCTCGGCCCCGACGAGCTCGGCGGGCTCACCATCGTCGCCGCATCCGGCGTGCTCGCCCGGTTCGACACACCCCGCGGCATCTTCTAGGAGGACCCATGCTGTACGCACAGACCACCCCGGCCGACAAGCGCGCCGGCTTCCGCGAGCGCCTCGCGAGCGGCGAGCTGCTCCGCTTCCCCGGCGCGTTCAACCCGCTGTCCGCCCGGCTCATCGAGCGCAAGGGCTTCGACGGCGTGTACATCTCGGGCGCCGTGCTCTCCGCCGACCTGGGGCTGCCCGACATCGGGCTGACCACGCTCACGGAGGTCGCCGGCCGGGCGAAGCAGATCGCGCGGATGACCGAGCTGCCCGCGATCGTCGACGCCGACACCGGCTTCGGCGAGCCCATGAACGTCGCGCGCACCGTCCAGGAGATGGAGGACGCCGGCCTCGCCGGCCTGCACATCGAGGACCAGGTGAACCCCAAGCGATGCGGGCACCTCGACGGCAAGCAGGTCGTCGACGAGCACACCGCCCTGCAGCGCATCCGCGCCGCGGTCGACGCCCGCCGCGACCCGAACTTCCTCATCATGGCGCGCACCGACATCGCCGCGGTCGACGGGCTGGACGCCTCGATCGACCGCGCGAAGGCGCTCGTCGACGCGGGCGCCGACGCGATCTTCCCCGAGGCGATGCGCTCGCTCGAGGAGTTCGCGGCCATGCGCGCCGCGGTCGACGTGCCCCTGCTGGCGAACATGACCGAGTTCGGCAAGAGCGAGCTCTTCACCGTGCAGCAGCTCGCCGACGTCGGCATGAACCTCGTGATCTGGCCGGTCTCGCTCCTGCGCCTCGCGATGGGGGCGGCCGACCGCGGCCTCGACGAGCTGGTGGATGCCGGTGCCCTCACGGGCCTCCTGCCGCAGATGCAGCACCGGGCCGACCTCTACGAGCTCATCGACTACGAGGGCTACAACCACTTCGACACCTCGATCTTCAACTTCACGGTCGCGCGTTGAGGCGCGGCCCGGCGCCGGCGAATGCGCTCGTCCGTCCGCTGCCGCACTCCGACGGCGTCGACGAGCGCCACGTGTAGTCGGGTCGGCTCGCGCGCCTTAGGTGTGGCGCACCTCGGGGTGCGTCACGCCTCAGGCATCCGCGTCAGTCGAAGACGGTCTCGATGAAGCGGTACTCGACGGCCGAGGGACGATCGTCGCCCGGCGAGTCGAACTCCAGTCCCGCGCCGCGGGAGTAGACGTAGTGCTTTCCGCCGTCGCCGGGGAAGCTGATCCTCGGCTGCGGATCGCCGGTGTCGAGGAAGCCGGTCGAGACCGTCTTCCCCTCGAGTGGTCCGTCGATCAGCTTGGCGGTGTAGGTGCCGGATGACGTGTCCATGGCGCCATTCTCCACCTGTCCTCCACGGCCGCAAGGGACTTTCCTCCCCGCGTCGCAACGCGCCACGGAGGGCTTCCTCACGGTCGATATGTGTATGGTGTGCCATGTCGGCGTCATCCGCCGGCCGATGGCACACCGCTCGGGGGCGCGGCGATGATGTGCGTCCCTCGTTTCCGTCCATGAGCAAGAGGAGTCCGGTGTCTGGCGCGAAGAAACTCGTGATCGTGGAGTCGCCGACCAAGATGAAGTCGATCGCCCAGTACCTCGGCGACGGCTACGAGGTGCTCTCGTCGGTCGGCCACATCCGCGACCTCATCGAGCCCAAGAACCTGCCTCCCGAGCTGAAGAAGGGCTCGCTCGGCAAGTTCTCCGTCGACGTCGAGAACGGCTTCGAGCCCTACTACGTCGTCTCCGACGCGAAGAAGAAGACGGTCGCCGAACTCAAGCGCGCGCTGAAGGGCGCCGACGAACTCCTGCTCGCCACCGATGAGGACCGCGAGGGCGAGGCCATCGCGTGGCACCTCCTGCAGGAGCTCAAGCCCAAGGTGCCCGTGCGCCGCATGGTCTTCCACGAGATCACGAAGGACGCGATCCTCAAGGCCAAGGACGAGACGCGCGAGCTCGACACCGCACTCGTCGACGCGCAGGAGACCCGACGCATCCTCGACCGCCTCTACGGCTACGAGGTCTCGCCGGTGCTCTGGCGCAAGGTCGGGCCCGGGCTGTCGGCCGGCCGTGTGCAGTCGGCCGCGACGCGACTCGTCGTCGACCGCGAGCGCGAGCGCCTCGCCTTCGTGGCCGCCTCGTACTGGGACCTGATCGGCCGCTTCACCAAGGAGTCCTCGTCGTTCGAGGCCAGGCTCGTCCGAGTCGGCGGGGAGCGCATCGCGACCGGTCGCGACTTCGACGACTCCGGCCGACTGACCGGCAAGGCCGTCGTGCTCGACGAGGCCACCGCGCAGTCGCTGACCGCCGCGCTGCGCGACGACACCGTGGCGCGCCGCGTGAGCCGCGTCGAGTCGAAGCCCTACTCGCGGCGCCCCGCCGCACCGTTCACGACCTCCACGCTGCAGCAGGAGTCGGCGCGGAAGCTCCGGCTCTCGGCGCGCGACACGATGCGCGTCGCGCAGTCGCTCTACGAGAACGGCTACATCACCTATATGCGCACCGACTCGGTGTCGCTGTCGCAGCAGGCGATCCAGGCCGCGCGCACGCAGGCAGTGAAGCTGTACGGCGCCGACAGCGTGCCCGACAAGCCCCGCGCCTACGCCGGCAAGTCGAAGAACGCGCAGGAGGCGCACGAGGCGATCCGGCCGTCCGGCGAGGTCTTCCGCACTCCCGCCGAGCTGCAGAGCGTGCTCCGTGGCAGCGAGTTCAAGCTGTACGACCTCATCTGGAAGCGGACCGTGGCCTCGCAGATGGCCGACGCCAAGGGGCAGACCGCGACCGTCACGATCGAGGTCGGGCCGACGGCGACCGATGCTGCGGAGCCCGAGTCGCCCACGGCCGCAGTCGCCGGCACGACCGCCGAGTTCACCGCGAGCGGCACCGTGATCACGTTCCGCGGCTTCCTCGCCGCGTACGAGGAGAGCCGCGACGAGGAGCGCAACGCCGACGACGCTCCCGGCGAGGCGAAGCTCCCGCAGCTCGCCGAGGGCGAGGCCGTCGGCCTCTCCGAGCTCGAGGCCAAGGGCCACGAGACGAGCCCGCCGCCCCGCTACACCGAGGCGAGCCTCGTCAAGCGCCTCGAGGAGCTCGGGATCGGCCGCCCCTCGACGTTCGCATCGATCATCTCGACCATCCTCGACCGCGGCTACGTCACGCAGCGCGGCCAGGCCCTCGTCCCGAGCTGGGTCGCATTCTCGGTCGTGCGCCTGCTCGAGGAGCACTTCGGCGACCTCGTCCAATACGACTTCACGGCCGAGATGGAGGACGACCTCGACCGGATCGCGTCCGGGGAGGCCGACCGCGTCGACTGGCTGAACGAGTTCTACTTCGGCAGCGACCGGCACACGGGCCTTCGCCAGGTCGTCGACAACCTCGGCGACATCGACGCGCGAGAGATCAACTCGATCGTGATCGGGCCCGGCCTGACGCTCCGCATCGGCCGGTACGGCCCGTACCTCGAGACCGTCGACCCCGAGGCCGCCGCAGACGCGCCGCCGCGCCGCGTGAACCTGCCCGAGGGCCTCGCCCCCGACGAGCTCACGGCCGAGAAGGCGCGCGAACTCATCGAAGCGCCGGTGCAGACCGACCGCGTGCTCGGCGTCAATCCCGACAACGGCAAGCAGGTCGTCGTGAAGGACGGCCGGTTCGGTCCCTACGTGACCGAGCTCGAACCCGAGCCCGAGGCGTCCGCCGACCCGACCACCGGCGAGGTGGCCGAAGCCAAGCCGAAGCGCGGCGCCAAGAAGGCCGCAGCTCCGAAGCCGCGCACCGCATCGCTGTTCAAGAGCATGCAGATCGAGGAGGTCGACCTCGCGACGGCGCTCCAGCTGCTCGACCTGCCGCGCGTCGTGGGGCTCGACCCCGAGTCCGGCGACGAGATCACGGCGCAGAACGGCCGCTACGGCCCGTACCTGAAGAAGGGCACCGACACACGGACGCTGCCGAGCGAGGATGCGATCTTCGACATCGACCTCGCGGGCGCGCAGGAGCTCTTCGCCCAGCCGAAGTACGGCGGCCGGCAGGCCTCGAGCGCGTTGAAGGAGTTCGCCGAGGACCCGGTGAGCGGCAAGCCGATCAAGGTGAAGGACGGCCGCTTCGGTCCGTACGTGACGGACGGCACGACCAACGCCACGATCCCGCGCGCCGAGTCCGTGGAGGACATCACGTTCGAGCGAGCGGTCGAGCTCCTCCAGATCAAGCGAGACAAGGGTCCGGCGCCGGCACGCGGCACGCGCTCGACCGCAGCGAAGTCCGGTGCCAAGAAGGCACCCGCCAAGCGCACGACCACCCGTACGGCGAAGAAGAGCTCGTGAGCCGCGGGCTGTTCCTCACCCTCGAGGGCGGCGACGGTTCGGGCAAGACCACCCAGGCGGAACTGCTCGAGCAGTGGCTGACGGCCGAGGGCCGCACGGTCGTGCGCACGCGCGAGCCGGGCGGAACCGAGGTCGGGGTCGAGGTGCGCGAGATCGTGCTGCACCATCGCGGCGACATCGCGCCGCGCGCCGAGGCGCTCCTCTACGCGGCCGACCGGGCCCACCACGTCGCCACGGTCGTGCGACCCGCGCTCGCGCGCGGCGAGGTCGTCGTGCAGGATCGCTACATCGACTCATCGGTCGCCTACCAGGGCGCCGGCCGGGTGCTCGACGCCACCGAGGTCCGCTCCATCTCCGAATGGGCGACCGGGGGCCTCGCGCCCGACCTCACGATCCTCCTCGACCTGCCGTCCGACGTCGCCCGTCGGCGTCTCGACGGTGCGCGGACGCGCTACGACCGCCTCGAGGCCGAGGCGGGGGAGTTCCACGCCCGTGTGCGGGAGGCCTACCTCGCCCTCGCCGAGGCCGAGCCCGACCGCTTCCTCGTCGTCGACGCGACCCGCCCCGTCGACGAGATCCACTCCCTGATCCGCGCACGCGTCGAGGCGCTCCCGTGAGCGTCGGAATCCGCTCGACGACGGCAGTGCGTTCCGCTCGAGGCACCCGCCCTGGCGGCGCCGCTGTCGTCGGCCGAAGGTAGCGTGGAATCGTGACCGTGTGGAGCGACCTGACGGGTCAGGATGCCGCGATCGCCGTGCTGCGCACCGCGGCCGCGGCCGCGGCCGACTCGCGGGCGGGCGCAGACATGACCCACTCGTGGTTGATCACCGGTCCGCCCGGTTCCGGGCGCTCGAACCTCGCCTACGCGTTCGCCGAGGCGCTCCTCTCCGGCAGCCCGGACGGCGATCGGACCACCCGCGCACAGGTCATCGCGCGCAGCCATCCCGACCTGCACGTGCTCGCGACCGAGGGCGTGATCATCAAGGTCGCCGACGTGCGCAAGATCGTCGAGCGGTCGCACTACGCTCCGTCCGTCGGCCACCACCGCGTCATCGTCGTCGAAGACGCCGACCGCATGACCGAGCAGACCTCGAACGTGCTCCTGAAGGAGTTGGAGGAGCCGCCCGACCGCACGGTCTGGATCCTCTGCGCGCCGAGCGAGGCCGACCTCATCCCCACGATCCGCTCCCGCGTGCGATCGGTGCGACTGCAGGTGCCCGGCATCGCCGCGGTCGCCGACCTCCTCGTCCGCAGGGACGGCGTCGATCGCGGGGTCGCCGAGCGCGCGGCGCGCGAGGCGCAGAGCCACATCGGCATGGCGCATCGGCTCGCCACGAGCGCCGAGGCGCGCGACCGCCGCGACGAGACCCTCCGGCTCGCGCTGCAGGTCCGATCGACGCCCGGCGCCGTGCTCACCGCGGCGCGCCTGATCGAGATCGCGGGCGACGACGCGAAGGCCATCACCGAGCTCCGCGACGCCGAGGAGCGCGAGCACACCCTCCGTTCGCTCGGCGTCGCGCCCGGCCAGGCCGTTCCCGCCGCCCTCCGCTCGCAACTCCGCGCGCTCGAGGAGGACCAGAAGCGACGTGCGACCCGGAGCCTGCGCGACGGGATCGACCGGATCCTCGTCGACCTCGCATCGCTGTTCCGCGACATCCTCGTCACGCAGCTCGGCGCGGAGGTCGACCTCGTCAACCTCGACATCGCCGCCGACGTCGACCGCGCCGCGGCATCCGCGACCCCGGCGCAGACGCTCGCGACGCTCGACGCCATCCAGGAGGCCCGCATCCGCATCGACGCCAACGTCCAGCCCACGCTCGCCCTCGAGGCGATGCTCGTCTCGGCGATCCGTCGACCGGAGCCGGTTCGCGGGGTGCGCTCGTGAGCGTGCGCGGCCGCCTCGTCTCCGCGTCGGCCGTCGTGGTCGCGTCGGTGCTGCTGCTCGCAGGGTGCAGCCTCCCGTCCTTCCTGGGCGGCGGGACGGAGCGGTCCGAGCCGACCGGCGAGCGCGTCTCGGCCGAGCTCGAGCCGTTCTACTCGCAGGTGCTCGAGTGGGAGCGCTGCGACGACAAGCTCTGCGCGACCGCCACCGCCCCCCTCGACTGGAGCGACCCGGGCGCGGGCGAGATCGAGCTGGCGCTCGTGCGCCGCCCGGCGAGCGGGCAGAAGATCGGCTCGCTGCTGGTGAACCCGGGCGGGCCCGGAGGTTCGGGGTACGAGTTCATCGCCGACTCCGTCGACTACGCGGTGGGGCCGCGGTTGCTGGAGCGGTACGACGTGGTGGGCTTCGACCCGCGCGGCGTCGGCCGGTCGACCGCGGTGACGTGCTTCGACGCCGCGCAGATGGACGACTTCCTCTACGGCATCGTTCCCGCCGAACGCGGCAGCGACGAGTGGATCGCCGACGTCACCGAGGCGAACCGCGCGTTCGGGCAGGCGTGCTCCGACGAGACCGGAGAACTGCTCGCCAACGTCGACACCGTGAGCGCGTCGCGCGACCTCGACCTCCTCCGCGCGATCCTCGGCGATGAGCGTCTGAACTACCTCGGGTACTCGTACGGCACGTTCCTCGGCGCGACCTACGCCGGGCTCTACCCCGAGAAGACGGGCCGCCTCGTGCTCGACGGCGCGATCGACCCGACGGCGAGCAACCAGGAGGTCAACATCGCCCAGTCGGTCGGGTTCGAGGACGCGCTGCGCGCGTACCTCGACGAATGCCTGTCCGGCACGGAGTGCCCGTTCTCCGGATCGGTCGACGACGCCGCAGACGAGGTGGCGCGCCTGCTCGCCTCGGTCGAGGCGAGCCCGCTGCGGGGGAGCGATGGTCGGATGCTCGGGGCCGACGCGCTCGTGACCGCGATCATCTACCCCCTGTACAGCGCCGAGAGCTGGCCCTACCTCAGCGACATGTTCGAGTCGGTGATGTTCGGCGAAGCCGACGTCGCGCTCGCGTTCGCCGACCTCTACAACGGACGCGAGCAGGACGGCACCTACCGCGACAACTCGACCGAGGCGTTCCGGGCCATCAACTGCCTCGACTACGCCTACGACGACGATCCGGCGAAGATGCGCGCCGGCGCGGCCGAGCTCGCCGAGGCCGCACCGATCATCGGTCCGTACTTCGGGTACGGCGACATCGGGTGCGCGCAGTGGCCGGTCCAGAGCGAGGCCGAGCGGACCGCGATCACGGCCGAGGGGGCGGCCCCGATCATGGTCATCGGCACCACCGGCGACCCGGCGACGCCCTACCAGTGGGCGGAGGCGCTCGCTGCGCAGCTCGACTCCGGGTTCCTCGTCAGCTACGACGGCGAGGGCCACACGGCCTACCGCAAGTCGAACGCGTGCATCGACGAAACCGTCGAGGACTTCCTCGTCGACGGCACCGTGCCCGCCGCCGACCCGCGCTGCTGACCGGGTGCGTGGAGTGGTCATGAGCCTGCCGAAAACCCGCTAACATGGTCTCTCGTGCCGTTCGGTGCGATTCGCAACGGATGCCACGCCGCCTTAGCTCAGTCGGCAGAGCGATTCACTCGTAATGAATAGGTCGAGGGTTCGATTCCCTCAGGCGGCTCCACTCGGAAGGCCCGGACGACGTCCGGGCCTTCCGGCGTTTCCGCCCGCCTCGACCGGGATGCCTCGCCGCGTCCGCGCCCGGGTCAGTCCGTTCGCTCGCCGGGCCGCACGAGCCCCGACTCGTAGGCGAGGATCGCGATCTGCACCCGGTCGTGTACGCCGAGCTTGGCGAGCAGGCGCGACACGTACGTCTTCACCGTGGACTCGCTGAGGAAGAGCGCCGCGCCGATCTCCGCGTTCGAGCGACCGCGTGCGACGAGGCGGATGATCTCGATCTCCCGATCGGTCGCGTCGAGGCCGGCAGGCAGACCGGTATCGGGCGAGGGCGCCGCGGCGAACCGCTCGAGCAGTCGCGCCGTCACGGCCGGCGCGAGCATCGCGTCGCCGCGGGAGACCACCCGGACCGCATGGACGAGGTCGGCGGGGGGCACGTCCTTCAACAGGAATCCGGATGCTCCCGCGCGCACCGCAGCGAAGACGACGTCGTCGAGGTCGAAGGTCGTGAGCGCGAGCACCCGGCGGGAGGCGTCGGCCGCGAGGATGCGACGCGTGGCCTCGATGCCGTCCATGACGGGCATGCGGATGTCCATGAGCACGACGTCGGGGTCGAGGTCCTCGGCCGCGGCCACGCCGGCGGCGCCGTCGCCCGCCTCGCCGACGACGTCGAGCCCGGCGCGCTCGAGGATGAGCCGGAATCCGACGCGGACGAGTTCCTGGTCGTCGACGAGCAGGACCCGGGTCGCGCCCGAGTCGGTCACGATCCCGCTCCGGTCGGAAGCGACGCGTGGACGCGCCATCCGCTCGGCCCCGGACCCGCCTCGAGCGTGCCGCCGTAGAGCGTCACGCGCTCGCGCATGCCGACGAGCCCGTGCCCGGCGGCACCGACGGGATCCGCGTCGCCACCGTCGTCGGTCACCGTGACGTCGACGCGATCTGCGGTGCGGTCGATCGCGACCATGGCCGACGCGGCGCCCGAATGACGGCGCACGTTCGTGAGCGCCTCCTGGATGACGCGGTAGACGGCGAGCTGCCGGCCGGCCGACAGGTCGCTGGTGTCGTCGGCCCGGAACTCCACGGCGAGTCCGGTGCCGCGTGCCTGCTCGATGAGCTCGGGGATGCGGGCGATGCCCGGCTGCGGCGACAGGGAGTCGTGGTCGGCCTCGCGCAGCAGCTCGACGACCCGGCGCACCTCGGCCAGCGCATCGGTGCCCGTCGTCCGGATCGCCTCCAGGGCGCGACGGGCCGCGCCCGCGTCGATGTCGACGACCTCGGCAGCGGCTCCGGCCTGAACCACCATGACGCTCACCGAGTGCCCGAGGATGTCGTGCAGCTCGCGGGCGATCCGCGCGCGTTCATCGGCGACCGCGCGGAGTGCCGCCTCGCGCGCCTCGGTCTCCGCGATGCTCGCGCGGACCGCGGCATCCACGGCGCGCCGCTCGGAGACGCGCATGCCGATGCCGATCAGGAAGACCGTGAGGAGCACGCCCCAGTGGAAGAGGACCTCGCTCGGCCCCTGCAGCTCGGGAACGAAGAAGTCGGCGAGGATCACGGCCGCGAACACCGATCCGCAGACGGCCGCCGACGTCCGGAGACTGCCGTGGCGGGCACCGGTGTAGAGGGTCAGGGCCAGGGGGAGGAACCCGCCGAAGAAGAGCACCTGGGTGTCGCCGGCGGTCGCGACGAAGCACGCGACCCACGTCAGAGGGACGCCGACCAAGGCCAGCGGGACGATGCGACGCATCGCGAGCAGGACCGCGCAGACGAGGATGGCGACCGTGCTCACCAGCGGCGACCCGGTGCCCTGCACGGACTCGAACGGCACCCACACCTCGGCGAGGCCGATCGCCGCGATCATGACGGCGACGGCGACGTCCTGGGCGAGATGCCAGCGCGTGCGGCGGTCCACGACCGCAGGCTAGCGGGCGGCGGCCCGCCGACGGAATCACCTCGGGATGATCGGCGAGTCGACTTCGGTTGATCGGGACGGTTCCCGCGGCCGATGACCTCGACGCGCCCGCGCCCGTAGCTTCGTGCCGACGCCGCGGGGTGGCCGTGGCCGAACCGAAGGGAACCGTCCATGTCCACGTCCCGTGCACTGCCGTCCGTCCGCCGGCTGCTCGTCGCCGGATCGCTCGTCGCCGCGATCGCCCTCGCTGCCGTGGGGATGCTGCTTCAGCCCGAGTTCCCCGACGACCCGAGCCGGTACGTCGAGATGCTGGCCGGATCGGCGTCCGCCGCGATCGGACTGCAGCTCTTCCTGTGGTCGCAGGTGTTCTGGGCGATCGGCCTGGTCGGACTCGCCCACGCCGCGAGCCACCGATCGCCGGTGCTCGGCACGCTCGGCGCGGTGTTCAGCGGACTCGGCGCGTTCGGTCACGCCGCCTACGGCGGCGCGAACCTCGTCACGCTCGGCGTGGCGCGCTACGCCGCCGAGTCAGGTGACCTCGATGCAGCGCAGGCGGCGTTCGGTGCGACGCAGGGCGGCGACTTCGTGCCGTACCTGCTCGCCGGGCTCGCCGGCACCGTGCTCGGCGTGATCCTCGTCGCGGTCGCGCTGCTCCGCTCCGCGGTCGCGCCACGCTGGGTGGCGATCGTGCTGCTCGCGTGGGTGGTCGTGGAGTTCGTGCTGCCGAACTTCCTCTCGGGGGCGTGGGTCACGTACACCTCCCTCGTGCTCGGCGTCATCGCGTTCACGGGCGCCGCGGTCGCCGTGCTTCGTGGCGGGTCGGGCGCGTGGACGACAGTGCTCGAGGCCGAGGTCCCCGAGCGCGGGACGCCGTCGTCGGTCGAGACCGCGACGACCTCTTGACCGGCGCGGCTCCCGGCACGACCCGCCCCGATCGGCGCCGATGCCGGGAAACGCGGAGGGCCCGGACGATGTCCGGCCCTCCGTTCGTACTGCAGGACTACGCCGGCGGGACCGCCCGGATCGCCGCGGCGTACGCGGCGTGGCCCGTGGCGTTGGGGTGGAAGGCGTTCACGGTCCTCGTCGTCAGCCACTTCCAGTCGTTGATCCACGGTGACGAACTCCCGATGCCGTGTCCGGCGAAATCGTCCTCGACGTCGACGAAGACCGCGCCCGCGGAGGTCGCGGCAGCCTCGATCACGTCGTTGAGCACGACCGTCTCGTCGTTCACCTCGTCGGCCCAGGCGTACTTGGGATTCACCCCCGAGCTGTTCTCCCAGAACAGCAGCGGGTAGCCGGTCACGATGACCTTGGCCTCAGGTGCTCGCGCCTGGATCCCGTCGACGACCGCGACGATGCTCGACGTGAACTCCGGCGACGCTGCGGTGGCTGCCCCGTTCGCGATGTTGGACGAGCAGGACGAGCTCGGGAGCACGAAGCAGGACTGCATGACGTCGGCGAAGCCGACGTCGTTGCCGCCGACGGTGACCGTGACGAGCTTCGCCGTGGTCGGCACGGCGGCGATCTGGCGGTTGATCACGTCCCCGGTGTCCTTGCCCGAGCACGCGGGGAAGGCGGCGAGCCTCTTGTCCGCATCGCCGTCGAGCAGGACCGGGTAGCTCTTCGAGCTCGTGTAGCAGCTCGTCTCCAGGTAGCTGCCCGCACCCACTCCGGCCGCGAACGAGTCGCCGAGTGCGGCGAGCTCGAGCTCGGTCGTGCCGCCGCCGTTGCCACCGCCTCCTCCCGGCTTGCCCGGCTTGTCCGGCTTTCCGATGGCGACGGCGGCGGAGGCCGCCTCGGCGGGCCCAGCGACGGCTGTCCCGATCACGACCGCGAGCGCGGCCAGGACTACGGCGATCGCGAGCGCGATGCGGCGCGGCACGACGGCGGCGCCGACCGCGTCGAGCCCTACGCGGGTGGTCATCGCGCGCCTCAGCCGAGGGTCGCGAGGATCGCGTCGCGGTAGACGGCCTGCCCGGCCGCCGTCGGATGGAGGAAGGTCAGCGGCTCGAACTGATCGGCGCCGAGCCACGGGTCCGCATCGCCGACCTGGTGGCCGAAGTAGGCGAACGCCATGCTCGTGTACTCGACGTTCGCCCCGGCCGCGGCGGCCCCGGCCGCAGCGGTGCCGATCTGGGCGTCGAGTGCGCCGGTCGCGGCGTTCACCGTGTCGGTCAGCGGGCTCAATCCGCTCACGAAGGGGATCGGGTAGTCGGCCACGACGATGCGCGCGTTCGGTGCGCGCTCCGCGATCGCGAGCAGCAGGCCGCCGAGCTCCTGCCCGATGACGCCCGACGCGAGCAGCTGCTGGGCCTCGGCCACGGCCGTCGCGCACGCGAATGACTCCGGGGCGGGGGCGCAGATCTCGAAGATCTCGCCGACGCCGAGGTCGTTGCCCCCGACGGTCAGCGTCACGAGGGTCGTGCCGCGGTTGACCTGCGACAGCTGGGTCGACGCGACATCCGAGATCGTCGCACCGCTGCACGCGGCCTGGCGGAGCAGGTTGGTCCGCGGCACGGCGTCGAGGAGTACGGGGTAGGCGGCGTCGGATCGGAGGCATTCGTCGAGCGGGAGCCCGGCACCCTGCCCGGCGGCGTACGAATCGCCGAGCGAGACGTACTTGTTGACGGGCTCGGGCGGTGCGGCGAGGGCGGCTGGAGCGGCGCCGAGGAACACGGCGACGAGGGCGACGGTGGCCCCGGCGATCGAGCCGACGATGCGGCTCCTTCGGTTCGAATGTGCCGACATGGCCGAAACCTAGCGAGAAGGTGCGGCTTCCGCATATCCCAGAACAGGTGTCACGTGGACGACCCCCTCCGGATCGCCGTCTTCCGCACCGATAGGCTTTCGCCCATGACGGCACGACTGCGATGGGGCATCCTCGCGACGGGCGGCATCGCCCGTCTCTTCACCTCCGACCTGCTCGCCAACGGCTTCGACGTCCGGGCGGTCGGCTCGCGATCGGCCGAGTCTGCGCAGCGCTTCGCCGACGAGTACGGCATCCGCACCGCGCACGGCAGCTACGACGCGCTCCTGGCCGACCCGGAGGTCGACGCGATCTACGTCGCGACGCCGCATCCGTGGCACGCCGCCTCGGCACTCGCGGCCATCGAGGCGGGCAAGCACGTCCTCGTCGAGAAGCCGTTCACGCTCAACGAGGCCGAGGCCCGCGTCGTCGCCGATGCCGCGCGCGAGCGCGGCGTGCTCGTGCTCGAGGCGATGTGGACGCGGTACCTCCCGCACATGGTCCGGATCCGCGAGATCATCGCGGCGGGGACGATCGGCGAGGTCCGTTCGATGGTCGCGGACCACACGCAGAAGCTCCCCGACGACCCCGGCCACCGACTCAACGCGCCCGAGCTCGGCGGCGGCGCACTGCTCGACCTCGGCATCTACCCGGTCTCGTTCGCGTGGGACCTCTTCGGCGAGCCCGCAGTCATCCAGTCGACCGCGATCTTCAAGGAGACGGGTGTCGACGCGCAGGTCGCCGTCCAGTTCGGCTACCTCGACGGGCGCATCGCCTCGACGTTCTCCGCCAGCGACGCCCGCGGGCCGAACCGCGCGCTCGTGCTCGGCACCGAGGCGCGCATCGAGATCGACGGCGTCTGGTACACGCCCACGACGTTCCGCGTGATCGGGCACGACGACGCCGTGCTGGAGGAGTTCGCGTCCGACGTGAACGGTCGCGGCATGCACTACCAGGCGGCAGCGCTCGAGCAGCTCGTCGCCGAGGGCCGACTCGACGGCGGCGACATCCTGCCGACCGAGGAATCGGTCGCCATCATGGGCACGCTCGACCGCATCCGCGCTGAGATCGGATTGCGGTACCCGGGCGAGGACTGACCTCCACCGGCTTGCACGGGACGACGTGTCCACCGAGGGTGACGTCGCCGCGCTGACGCGGCGGCTCGTCGCGATCGACGCGGCGAACCCGTCGCTGGTCGCCGGCGGGGCGGGCGAGCGGGAGCTCGCCGAGGCCGTCGCGACCTGGCTCGGAGACCGAGGCTTCGATGTCCGGCCGGTCGGCGCCGATCCCGCGCGCCCGAGCATCCTCGCGCGGCGGCGCGGAACCGGCGGCGGCCGGACCCTGCTCCTCGCCGGTCACCTCGACACCGTCGGGGGAACCGGCGACGGTGCGGATGGCGCTGCCGATGTCGATGCGGACCGCATCGTGGGACGCGGCGCGTACGACATGGCCGGCGGGCTCGCCGCGGCGATGGTCGCGGCCTCGACGGCGCCCGAGGACCTCGCGGGCGACGTCGTCCTGGCGTTCGCCGCCGACGAGGAGTTCGGCTCGCTCGGGATGGAGGAGCTCCTCGCGGCGATCGACGCGGATGCGGCGTCCGATCCGTCGCGTCGTCGTCCCGACGGCGCGGTGGTGCTCGAGCCGACCGACCTCGGCGTGACGCTCGCCCATCGCGGCTTCGCCTGGTACCGCGTCGAGTACGACGGCGTCGCGGCGCACGGGTCGCAGCCCGACCTCGGTGTCGACGCGATCGATCGTGCGCTCGACGGTCTCGTCGCGCTGCGTGCGCTCGGCGCCGAGCTCGGCGCGCGTGCGCGGCATCCGCTGCTCGGGACGGGGAGCGTGCGAGTGGCCACCATCGAGGGCGGCTCGGATGCCGCGACGGTCGCCGATCGCTGCGTGCTGGTCGTCGAGCGGCGCACCCTTCCCGGAGAGCCCGACCCGGGAGCGGAACTCGAACGCGTGCTCGCCGCATCCCGGCCCGCTCGCGTCGTCCCGCTCGTCGTGCGCCCGGCGATGGAGAGCGCCGCCGACTCGCCCATCGCCCGCTCGGTGATCGACGCGGTCGAAGCGGCCACGGGCACTCCCGCGACCCTGCGAGGCGACCCCTGGTGGACCGACGCCGGGCTCATCGCCGAGGCGGGCATCCCGGTCGTGCTCGTCGGCCCGGCGGGCGGCGGCGCGCACGCCGAGGTCGAGTGGGTCTCGATCGCGTCGCTCGACACGCTGACCGGGGTCGTCACGCGGGTCGTCCAGGACTTCTGCGGCCGCTCGCCCGCCGAGGCGCCCGGACGCTGACCGTCCCGACATCCGGGGGAACGGCCGGCACTCGGGAGGCGTCCGGACGGCCTCCGTACAATGCCCGGGTGAGCGACGAGACGGATGACGCGGGCGCGACGCCGGCCGGGGAGGCCCGGTCGTCCGGCGAGCCTGCTGCGCCCGCATCGCCGAGCGGCGCGGCTGCC
>NZ_SDPL01000120.1 GCF_004135055.1 Agromyces binzhouensis
GCGACGGCCGCCCACTCGGCGAGCCCGATCGCGACGAGCGTTCCGACGACGAGGCCGAGCGCTGCGCCGACCGCGCCGACGGCGAGTCCCTCCCTCGCGATCGCGCCGCGCTGCGCGCGGGCGGTCGAGCCGAGGAGGCGCAGCAACGCGATCTGCCGGGTACGGCCGGCGACGACCGTCGCGACCGTGTTCGCCGTCACCACGCCGCTGACGTAGACCGCGATGACGATGAACACCCACGCGACGATGGCGAGCATCAGCGCCGCGGTGGCGCTCGACCCCGTCACGTCGTCGGCGCGCATCGCCGAGCCGAGGTATCCGGTCACCTGCATCAGCGCGACGCCGAAGGCCGACGCGAGCGCCGCGACGAGGAGCGTCGGGGCGTGCTCCGTCCTGAGGCGGGCGATCACGCGGCACGCTCCATGGACAGCATGTACGTCGCGATCTCCTCGGCGCTCGTCCGCTGGGCGTCGCGCACGATGCGGCCGTCGGCGAGGAACAGGATGCGGTCGGCGTGGCTCGCGGCGATCGGGTCGTGCGTGACCATGGCGATCGACTGGCCGTGCGCGCGGCTCGCGTCGGCGAGGATCGCGAGCACCTCGCGGCCGGTCCGGGAGTCGAGGTTGCCCGTCGGCTCGTCCGCGAAGACGAGGTCGGGGCGCGTCGCGAGCGCCCTCGCGATCGCGACGCGCTGCTGCTGCCCGCCGGAGAGCTCGTGCGGTCGGTGGCGCAGCCGATCCTCGAGCCCGAGCCGCTCGACGAGTGCGTCGACGACGGCGCGCTCCTCGCCGCTCGGACGGCGCCCGTCGAGTTCGAACGGCAGCATCACGTTGCCCAGGACGTCGAGCGTCGGCACGAGGTTGAAGGCCTGGAACACGAAGCCGACCCGGCGACGGCGCAGCACGGTCAGCGCGCCGTCCGGCAGGCGGGTGATGTCGGTGTCGCCGAGCCACACCCGCCCGGTGGTCGGCGAGTCCAGCCCGGCCATGATGTGCATGAGCGTCGACTTGCCCGAGCCCGAGGGGCCCATGATCGCGGTGAACTCGCCGCGGCGCAGTCCGAGCGAGACGTTCTCGAGGGCGGTGACGGCGCCGGCGCCCGTTCCGTAGCGCTTGCCGAGTCCGGCGACGCGGGCGACGAGTCCGAGGTCTGAGGGTTGGATCTCCATGCCGCCGACGCTACGGACGGTCGTGCGCGGTCCGCGTCCGCCGATCGTCGCGCCCGCGTCATCCGCTGGGATGAGATCGCCGGTCGCGGCGACCTCCGGGTCAGCCGGTGGGCAGGTCGTGCTCGTAGGCGAAGACGACGAGCTGCACGCGGTCCCGGAGGCCGAGCTTGCCGAGCACGCGGCTGAGGTGGGTCTTGACCGTGGCCTCGCTGACGAACGCGGATGCCGCGATCTCCGCGTTCGAGAGCCCCTTCGCGGCCAGCGCGAAGATCTCCCGCTCGCGGGCGGTGAGGTCGGCCCAGGCCGCGGGAGCCGGACGCCGGCCCGCGCCGCGGGACGAGTGGGCGATGAGCTCGCGCGTCGCGTTCGCCGCGATGACCGCGTTGCCGCGATGCACCGTGCGGATGGCGGCCAGCAGGAACTCGGGATCCGCGTCCTTCAGCACGAACCCGCTCGCCCCCGCGCGGATGGCGCGGGCCGCGTTCTCGTCGAGGTCGAACGTGGTCAGCACGAGGATGCGGGGCGGCTCCCGACCCTCGCGCTCGGCGTCGGCCATGATGCGCTCCGTCGCGGCGATCCCGTCGAGGTGCGGCATCCGCACGTCCATGAGGATGACGTCGGGTCGGCTCCGCGCCGCGAGTGCGACCGCCCCACGGCCGTCATCGGCGTCGCCTGCGAACACGAGGTCGTCCTGCGACTCGACGAGCATGCGGATTCCCGCTCGGAACAGGGCCTGGTCGTCGACGAGCGCGACCCGGACGACGCTCACGCCGCCGCCTGCGCCGGGATGCGCGCGGTCACGACGAAGCGCCCGTCGCCCGCTGCGGCCGCGAACGATCCGCCCGCGAGTTCGGCCCGCTCGCGCATGCCGGGGATGCCGTGCCTGGGGGCGGCGGACCGGCTCGGCGACTCGAGTTCACCTGCGGCATCGCCGCGCAGGGCGTTCTCGACGCGCACGGCGACGCCCTCATGGTCCCAGTCGAGGTCGAGCAGCACGGGTGCAGCCGGGTCCCCGTGGCGGAGCGCGTTCGTGAGGCCCTCCTGCACGATGCGGTACACGGCGATCTGGTGGCCGGCGCCGAGCGCGACCCGGTCGCCGCGCTCGGTGCGCCGCACGTCGAGGCCCGCTCCGCGGACCTGCTCGACCAGGTCGTCGAGGTCGTCGAGCGCCGGCTGCGGCGAGGCGCCCTCGCGGTGCCGCAGTTCGCCGAGGAGCAGGCGCACGTCGCCGAGCGCATCGCGGGCGACGCCCGAGATGGTCTGCAGCGCCTCGGATGCCGCCTCCGGACGCGTCCGCGCGGCGAATCGGGCCCCGTCCGCCTGGGCGATCACGACCGCGAGCGAGTGCGCGACGACGTCGTGCATGTCGCGCGCGATGCGCGACCGCTCCTGCTCGACGACGTAGCGGTACTCGGCGTGCTCGCGCTCACGTCGGTCGAACTCCGCGCGTCGACGCTGCTCGCGCGCGTCGCGCACCGTGCGGACGAGGAGCCCGATCGTCCACGCGAGGACGAGTCCCGCGAGCGCAGCGCCGAAGAGCAGTCCGGTCCACGCGACGCGCGCCAGCGCCTCCGGCGCCCCGGCGACCCCGACGCCGTGGACGAAGGGCGTCACGAGCGCGAGGTAGGCCGCAGCGAGGGCGGCACCCGCACCGGCCGAGCCGAGTCCCCACCAGCGCACGGCGCGCGAGCCGTGCGCCGAGGTCGAGTAGACGATGGCGAACACCGCGACATCCGCCGGCTGCAGGTCGCGCAGCAGCAGCATCTGCACGCACGCCGCGACCCACGCGACCACGAGCGAGGCGCCGGGCGCGACGCGCCGGACCGCGAGCGCCGCCGCGAACAGCACCGTCACCACCACGTCCGGCCACCCGCCCACCAGGGCGAAGAGCGAGCAGGCCGCGAGGAAGAGCCCCGCGAGGACGCCGTCGACGATGAGGATCGTCCGCTGGGTCGGTGTGCTCACCGGACCACGCTACGCCCTCGGGGTCGACCCGATCCGGGTGCCGCCGAGAAGTCATCCGATCGGCTGACGCCGCGGGCGGCCGCGGTCCGCGCTCCCGCGCGCGGCACCGACCGCGCGACTCAGAAGCCGAGTCGTCCGAGCTGCTTCGGGTCGCGCTGCCAGTCCTTGGCCACCTTGACGTGCAGCGCGAGGTAGACCCTGCGGCCCAGCAGCGCCTCGATCTCGCCGCGGGCGCGCTCGCCGACCTCGCGGAGGCGCGCACCGCCCTTGCCGATGATGATGCCCTTCTGGCTGTCGCGCTCGACGTACAGGTTCGCGTAGATCTCGACCAGGTCCTTGTCGTCGCGTTCGATCATGTCGTCGACCGTGACGGCGATCGAGTGCGGCAGCTCGTCGGAGACGCCCTCGAGCGCGGCCTCGCGCACGAACTCGGCGATCCGCTCGGCCGTGTCCTCGTCGGTCGTCGTCTCGGCCGGGTAGAGCGGATGCTCCGACTGGGGCATCAGCTGCAGCAACTCGTCGACCAGCACGTCGAGCTGTTCGCCCCTCGGGGCGGAGACGGGGATGATCGCGTCCCACTCGCGCAGCTGCGAGACCGCGAGCAGCTGCTCGGCGACCTTCGCCTTGCCCGTGGCATCCGTCTTGGTGACGATCGCGACCTTGCGGGCGCGCGGGTACTGGTCGAGCTGCTCGTTGATGAACCGGTCACCCGGGCCGATCGCCTCGTTGGCCGGCACGCAGAGGCCGATGACGTCGACGTCGCCGAGCGTGGTCTGCACGAGCGAGTTCAGGCGCTCGCCGAGCAGCGTGCGCGGGCGGTGCAGTCCCGGCGTGTCGACGACGATGAGCTGTCCGTACGAGCGGTGCACGATGCCTCGGATGGCCCGCCGCGTCGTCTGCGGCTTCGAGCTCGTGATCGCGACCTTCTCGCCGACCAGTGCGTTCGTGAGCGTGGACTTGCCGACGTTCGGGCGCCCCACGAAGGAGACGAAGCCGGCGCGATAGTCGGTCATGGGCGGATCTCCTCGCGGGTGGCGGGCTCGTCGTCGGCGAATGCCGCGCGGACGTCGATGAGGGCCTGGTCGGCCTCGACGAGGATCGTCGCGATGCGCTTGCGACGACCCTCGGTGCGCTCGGCCTCGAGGAGGAGGCCGCTGACGCTCACGCGATCGCCCCTCCCCGGCAGTCGGCCGAGCTCCTTGGCGAGCAGTCCCCCGACGGAGTCGACGTCCTCGTCCTCCAGGTCGAGCCCGAAGAGCTCGCCGAGCTCGTCGACGGGCAGTCGGGCGTTCACGCGGAACCGCCCCTCGCCGAGCTCCTCGACCTGCGCGGCCTCGCGGTCGTACTCGTCGGAGATGTCGCCGACGAGCTCCTCGATGAGGTCCTCCAGCGTGGCGAGCCCGGCGATGCCGCCGTACTCGTCGACCACCATCGCGAGGTGGTTGGACTCGAGCTGCATCTGGCGCATCAGCGCGTCGGCGCCCATCGACTCGGGCACGAACACCGCCGGTCGCGCCAGGTCGGCGACCGTCAGCGTGGCCGCGTCGAGCGGGCGCTCGAAGCCGAGCCGCGCGAGGTCGCGCAGGTACAGGACGCCGGCGATGTCGTCGGCCTCGCGGTCGATGACCGGGATGCGCGAGTAGCCCTCCTTGAGGAACAGCGCCATCGCCTGGGGCAGGTGCGCGGAGGAGTCGATGGTCACCATGTCGGTGCGCGGCACCATGACCTCGCGCACGAGCGTGTCGCTGAACTCGAACACCGAGTGGATCAGCTCGCGGTCGGCCTGCTCGAGGACCTCGAGCTCGGTGGCCTCGTCGACGATGCTGAGCAGCTGCTCCTCGCTCGAGACGCCCGCGAACCGGATCCGTCCCGGCGTGACGCGATTGCCGAGCGACACGAGCGCGTTCGCGAGCGGTCCGAGCAGGAGCCGGACGCCGCGCACGAGCGGCGCCGAGAGGCGCAGGACGGCCGCGGCGTGCGCCCGGCCGACGCTCCGCGGACTCGCGCCGACGAGGACGAACGAGACCGCGGTCATGATGAGCGCGGACACCAGCAGCACGAGCCACACGTCGTCGAGGAAGAACGTGAACGCGAGCGTCACGAGCACGGCCGCAGTGGTCTCGGCGAGGATGCGCATGAAGTTCACTGCGTTGACGTGCGCTCCGGTGTCCTCGGCGATCGCGCGGAGCGACCGCTCGGCCCGCGCGCCGACGGAGAGTTCGACGAGATCGGCTCGCGAGCTCACGCCGATCGCCGAATCGACCGCGGCCATGAGGCCGCCGAATGCGACGAGGACGAAGGCGGCCGCGAGGAAGAGCCAGGGCAGCATGGTCAGCGCCGACGCTCCTGCATCGAGAAGCCGACGAGGATGTCGCGCTGGATCCCGAACATCTCCTTCTCCTCGTCGCGATCGGCGTGGTCGAAGCCGAGCAGGTGGAGGATCCCGTGCGTGGTGAGCAGCAGCAGCTCGTCGAGCAGTGCGTGGCCCGCCGCCTTCGCCTGCGTCTCGGCGACCTGCGGGCAGAGCACGACGTCCCCGAGGAGGCCGGGCGGGGCCGGTTCCTCGGCGGTGCCGGGGCGCAGCTCGTCCATGGGGAAGCTCAGCACGTCGGTCGGCCCGGGCTCGTCCATCCACTGCACGTGCAGCTGCTCCATGGCGCCCTCGTCGACGAGCACGATGGCGAGCTCGGCGTCGGCGTGCACGTGCATCATGTCGAGCGCGTAGACCGCGAGTCGCTGGAGCGCGGATTCGTCGACCTCGATCGACGACTCGTTGTTGATCTCGATGCTCACGGCTGCCTCTTCCTCGGGAGGTGGTCGCGCGGGCCCTGCGCGCCGCGCCGGTCGGCGCCGCGACGCTCGGCGCGGTTCGCGAACTCGCGCGCCTGCTCGCGCTCGTACCGCTGCGCCTGGGTGCGCTGGTCGTACTCGGTGTACGCGTCGACGATGCGGCCGACGAGCGAGTGCCGGACCACGTCGTCGCTGGTCAGCCGAGCGAAGTGGATGTCGTCGACGCCGTCGAGGATGCGGGTGACGAGCCGCAGTCCGCTGGAGCCGCCCGGGAGGTCGACCTGCGTGATGTCGCCGGTGACGACCATCTTGGAGCCGAAGCCGAGTCGCGTGAGGAACATCTTCATCTGCTCGGGCGTCGTGTTCTGCGCCTCGTCGAGCACCACGAACGAGTCGTTCAGCGTGCGACCGCGCATGTACGCGAGCGGTGCCACCTCGACGGTGCCGGTCGCGAGCAGCTTCGGCACGAGCTCGGGGTCCATCATCTCGTTCAGCGCGTCGTAGAGCGGGCGCAGGTACGGGTCGATCTTCTCGGTCAGCGTGCCCGGGAGGAACCCGAGCCGCTCACCCGCCTCGACCGCCGGCCGGGTCAGGATGATCCGGTTGACCTCCTTGCGCTGCAACGCCTGGACGGCCTTCGCCATCGCGAGGTAGGTCTTGCCGGTGCCCGCCGGGCCGATGCCGAACACGATGGTGTGCTCGTCGATCGCGTCCACGTAGGCGCGCTGGCCCTCGGTCTTCGGCCGGATCGACTTGCCCCGGCTGGAGATGATGACCTGTCCGAGCTGCTCGGACGGTCGGGCATTCGGGTCGGCGTCGAGCATGCGGGCCGAGCTCCTCACTTCGATGGGTGTCGGGTCACCGCCGCCGCGGACGAGCTCGAGGAGCTCCTCGACGAGGCGGCGCACGCGCATCCGGTCCTCGGCGTCGCCGCGGATGGCGATCTCGTTGCCGCGCACGTGCACGTCGACGCCGGGGTACTCCCGTTCGATCGTCGTGAGGAGGCGGTCCTGCGGCCCGAGGAGCCGGACCATGGCGATGCCGTCGATCTTCAGTCGCTCCTCGTCGGAGCGGACCTCGGATCCGGAGAGCGGGAGGTCCCCCGCGTCGTCAGCCGCCAAGCGATCCCTCCCTGAGGCCGCCCCCGAGGACGTGGGCGTGCACGTGGAACACGGTCTGGCCCGCGTCGGGGCCGGTGTTGAAGACGAGTCGGAACTGGCCGCCCGCCAGGTCGTCGGCGATGCCCTTGGCCACCGAGACGAGCTCGGCGAGCAGTTCGGGGTCGTCGGCGGCGAGCTCGACGACGTCGCGGTGCCGTCCGACGCGCGGGGTCACGATCACGTGGACGGGCGCCTGCGGTGCGATGTCGTGGAACGCGATGACCCGGTCGGTCTCGGCGACCATCTTCGCCGGGATCTCGCCGGCGGCGATGCGCTCGAAGACAGTGGGTTCAGCCGTTCCGCTCATCCCTCCATCGTAGCGACGGATGGGTCACCACCGCCCGAGCGCGACCGAGAGGACGGCGATGGCCGCGGGGCCCGCCGTCGAGGTGCGCAGCACCGGGTCGCCGAGGCGGACCGGCTCGGCGCCGGCCTCGACGAGGCGATCGATCTCGGCGGGGTCCATGCCGCCCTCCGGGCCGACGACGAGCGCGAGGTCCCGGCCGTCCTGGCGGATGCCGCTGAGCGGCGTCTCCGC